>DATJHJ010000174.1:0-2890 GCA_035494015.1 Acidimicrobiales bacterium | reverse complement strand
GCCGACGAAGAACTGGTTGAGGTAGTGGACGATCCGGGCCATCAGGCGGTCACCGGCTGCTCGGCGCAGGTCAGCCGGCTCCAGCCGAGCGGGCTGAGGGCGCCGAGGATGACCGCGGTGGGCAGCTCCATGGCCGACGTGGCGGCCACGCCGAGCAGGGCCAGCTCGTCGCCGCCGAGGGCCCGGTCCATGGCCGGCAGGGACAGGCGGGTGTCGTAGTTGCCGGTGCTGATCATGGCCGTGGCCTTCTCGGGGGGGACCACGATCGGCGGGCCGGTGCCGTCGGGGCCGGCCATCTCGGCGAACAGGCCGACGCTGGCGATCCCGAGCTCCTCGAGGGCGTCCATCTTCAGGGCCATGTCGGCGTCGGCGTTGCCACCGCCCTCCTTGGTCACGATGGCGGCGTCCCAGCCGGCGTCGGCGCACAGCTGGGCGGCGGCGATCGACACCGCCTGCTTGTCCGCCGCGCTGACGGGCTCGGGCGACAGGATCACGCCCGCGAACGACAGCCCGCGGCCGTGGGCGGCCCGCAGGGCGGCCACCACCGGGTGGTTCTGGTGGACCCAGGTGGAGTTGCGCAGCGACGGGTGGCCGTACTGGCCGGCGACCACCGCGCCGGCGTCGATCTCGGCCGGGTCGATGAGCACGGGCGCGGCGCCGACGAAGCTCTGGCCCCGGACGAACACGTCCTTGAACACCCCCTGGGTCTGCAGGTTGGTGATGGCGCCGACGCGGGGCAGGTCCTCGACGGGGGCGGGGTCGAGCACCTCCTCGACCAGGTCGGGCTCGACGTCGAGCGACGCCTCGGCCAGGCGGGCGGCCAGGGCCAGCGAGCCCCGGCGGAGCACGTCGTCGACCTCGGCCCAGTCGGCGCCGGCCGCGGGGGTGAACTCGATCACCAGGTTGTGCGTCGAGCCGAACGGCGACAGCTCGGCGGCCGGCCCCGACATGTCGATGACCGCCTCCTGGGCGCGTGGCAGGTAGCCGGCGATCACCACCGCCGCGCCACGCAGGACGTGGACCGGCCCGCCGACATCGACGGTGTCGTCCAGCCAGCCGGGAAAGATGCCGCCGCCGCCGGCACCCTTGGTCCGGGGCTCGACCACGTCGAGCACCTTGACGATGCGGACCGCGTCACCCGGCGACGCCCACGACACCCGGACGTCGGCCAGGCAGGGCGCGGACAGCAGGGCGGCGGCCTCGTCGGCGGAGACCGAGAGGGCGCCGTTCTGCAGCGTGGTCGCGTCCCCCAGCGCCACGCTGCGGATGAGATGGACGTGCCTCGTCAACACGGCACCGACGGTACTCGGGAGGGTGGCAGCCCAGTCCAAACCTCCCCAACCTTGACGGGGGACGAGTCGACCGCCAGGCCGTCGCCGTCTGCGACAGCACCGCGCTGGGCCTCGCGGCCCCTAACCGGAGCGCCGTCAGCCGAGCCAGTGGGGCTGCAGCCGCTCGGGCCGGAAGACCTGGCGCGGGGGCTCGGCGGCGAGGACGACCACGTGGTCGAGCGCGGCCCGCAGGAGGCGTCGCTGCTCGTCGGCGTCCATCGTCGGCCAGCGGGACCGAAGGGCCCGGCCCCGGCCGGCCATGGCCGCCAACACGTCGACGCGGTCGAGCCGGGCCACCTCGGCCGCGGTGGCGTCGGTCCGGACCTTCACCTTGCGCTTGAGCGACACCCACTCGTCCCGGCTGAGCTCGCCGGCGGCCCACATGTCGCTCAGCTCGTCGAGGCGACGGGCGTGGGCCTCCAGCTCGCCCCGGTTGCGGCGGACGCTGGCCTGGTGGGGCGAACCCGGGCCGGTGCGGGCCGCGGCCAGGCCGCGCAACTCGTCCGAGTCGAGGCGGGCGAGGACCAGGTCACGGACTGCCGCCTCGGCCCGGTCGGCTGTCACCGCGGTGCCGGAGCAGCCCCCATGCGGCGGGCCGGGGCAGACGTAGAGGTCGGCGCCCCGGGTACGGGGCATGCCCCGCATCCCGCCCCCGCACCGCCAGCAGCGCAGGAGGCCGGTGAGCAGGTACCGCCGCGTCGCCCGCCGCGCCCCCTTGCGCCGGCTGGCGTGCAGGGCGACAAGCCGGGCGTGGGTCTCGGCGTCGATGATGGACGGGACGTGGTCGTCGCCGGCCAGCCGGGGCTGGACCAGGAGGCTGGACAGCGAGTTGACCCGCCACGGCCCGCCGCCGGCGGTCGTCATGGCCTGGCGATTCCACTCCTGCACGATGGCGGAGAGGCTCTCGCCGGCCAGCACCCGTCGAGCGGCGTCCCGGATGGCCGCCGCCTCGTGGTCCACCACGGCGGCCCGGTCCGCCGTGTGCCCGAAGGCCCGTCGGGCCAACAGAGCCGGCTGTTCAGGGGGCGGCGCGTCGGGGACGGCGGCCAGTGCGGCTCGGCCCGGGGGGAGCCGGCGGGCCAGCTCCAACTCCGCGTCCCCGATTGAGGTGGCCAGACTGCGCTCCTAGGTGCCATTGCGACGTCCAGACGCCGATCGTTGCCAGGTGTTCGACGCACAGTGGGGCCCCGGATGACGACGCCCCGCGGTGTCTATTTCAGGGGGCCCCAAATGAAACCAGCAGGTCGGGCGGCACAAGCAACGCCTATTTCAGCGCGGGAGACTCGAAATAGAATGCCGAGAAATGGCCGTTCACCGAAGTATTGCCAGGGCCAGAAGCACGCAATACAGTGCCGACCACATCCCGTCGAACCGAACCTATCCAGGGGGCAAGCATGACGAAGTGGTGGCCGAGTAGCCGCCGAACGGACCAACGAGGCCAGGCCACGTTCTCACTGCTGATCGTGGTTGCGGTGGTCGCAGTAGCCGTGGTCCTGCTCCAGCGCACGGCGTGGCACGCCGAGCACATCAACGACAAGGCGGGCGTGATCGCCACCACC
>DATJHJ010000173.1:0-27223 GCA_035494015.1 Acidimicrobiales bacterium | reverse complement strand
TGCCGTAGCGGGCGTCGGTCCAGGCGAACATCACCGCGTCGTTGCCCAGGGGAGCAATCGCCGGGCTGATCCCCTGCAGGACGTACGTGCCGATGCGGGGGATCAGGGCCTCTTCGAGGTTGATGGACCGGTCGGAGATCCGGCGGTTCGCCGAGAACGTGACCCCTCCGTCACTCGAGGACGCGTAGTAGACGTCGGAGAACCCACTCGGCTTCGGGATGACGGCGCTCGGGTAGGAGGCCCGGAGGTCGATCCAGGTCACGTCGACCCGGCCGTTGGGGGCGACCGCCACCCTGGCGTCGAGTTGGCGCACGCCGTTGCCCTTGGGATCGTCGTTGACCCGCACCGGCGCCGACCAGGTGGCGCCTCCGTCGGTGGAGCGCTGGAGAACCGTGTCCAGGTCGTCGCCGAAGTCGAAGCCGACGTGCACGACGTACAGCGCTCCGCTCTTGGGGTCGACGGCAATCCTGGCGTAACCGGCGAAACCGGCGGGGGCCAGCGCGGTGGCAGGGGCAGGCGCGAAGTCGTCGACCGACGTGCGGGTGAAGGTGGCGCCGCCGTCGGTGGACTTGGCCAGCACGAGCGGGCGCCTCTGGGTCGGGTACGACGGGCCCGGGTCGTCCCGGTTGCGCCAGACGATGTAGAGGGCGCCGTCGGGGCCGACGACCGGCTGGGCGATCTCCTGCACCTTCTCGTCCGGGCCCGAAGCGAAAACGGGGGCCGACCAGTTCTTGCCGCCGTCGTCGGAGGAGGAGACGGCGGCACGGCGGTCGCCGGTGCCGCCTGCCGCGGGCACGTTCAACCCGCTCACCACGTACCAGCCGACGACGTAGACCTTGTCGCCCTGGGCCCGGGCCTGCACGGCCACGCCGGGACGGATGATGAAAGGCCAGGTATCCGCCCCGCCCTGGATGGCCACCTCGCTGTTCCACGTCTTGCCACCGTCGTCCGAGTGACTGAGGATGACCGAGTCGCCCTCGCCACCGATCCTGCCGGCGACCGGTAGCACGCCCACGCCCCGGTGGGCGGCGAAGGCGGTGTAGACGTTCTGGCCCGACCCGAAGACGACGCTCTGGTTGAAGTGGGGGGCGGCGCCGGAGTCGAACGTGACGCAGGGCGGGTCGGCGAAGTCCTTGGGCAGGGGGAGGTGCCCGTCGGCCCACGTCTTGCCCGAGTCGTAGGTGACGTGGAAGTCGCACTGGCCGGCGACGTAGTCCTCGTCGATCATCACGATGTGGCGGGGATCGGCGGGATCCGCGGCCAGGCCGGGGATGTCGTCGCCTCGGAGTGGGTTGGGGCTGGTGCTGAACTTCGTGTTGTCCACGACCCGCCCCGGCACGCTCGCCCCCTGGGCCGGTGCTCCGGCCAGGACCAGCAGGCTGCTCAGGCCAAGGCCGAGCGCCGCCGTCCGCAAGAATCCGCTCTTCATTCGTCTCCCCCTCTTTGGTGCGTCCTGGACGGGCACCCGCCCTCTCGAACCGGAACCGTTGCGTAGACTCCTGATCCGGTGACCGCCGATCGCGTCGAACCTCAGTCTCCGGGGAGTCAGGCGAGGTCGCAATGACAAAGAACCCTCGGAATGGGCCAAGCGCCCGGCTCGGGACGGTTCGCCAGAGCCAGCCGCAACTGCACTCGGTTCCCATCCATCCGCCGTCGCCGCCCGGGCGTCGCGTGCTCTTCGTGCTGTGGGACAGCGTACGGATGCTCGACGTCGCCGGTCCCGTCGACGTCTTCGGCACGGCCGATCCGTCGTCAACCCTGTACCGCATACACACCGCGTCGGTCGGCGGGCGCGACGTCACGACCTACCGGGGCCCGGACCTCCGCGTCGATCTCGCCCTGGAGGATGTCGACGCCGATGACGTCGACACCATCATCGTCGCCGGCGGGCAGTACTACGCGGCTGCCGCCGCTGATCCGGTCCTGATCGCCGAGGTGCGCCGGCTGGCGGCGAAGAGCCGGAGGGTGACCTCGGTCTGCACCGGAGCATTCGTCCTCGCCGCTGCCGGGCTCCTCGATGGCCGGCGGGCCACGACGCATTGGGCCAGCTGTGCCGACATGGCGGCCAGCTATCCGGGAATAGTGGTGGACGAGGACGCCATCTTCGTCAGGGACGGTCGTACCGCCACGTCGGCGGGAGTGACCGCAGGCATCGATCTGGCGCTGGCACTGGTCGAGGAGGACCTCGGCATCGAGGTGACCCGGCGGGTGGCCAAGCGGTTGGTGGTGTTCATGCAGCGGCCCGGCGGGCAGTCACAATTCAGCGTTCGTGCTCAGGTGACGAACCCTCGCAACGAACATCTTCGTCGAGTGCTCGACGCCGTCGCCGCCAATCCGGCCGGCGAGCACTCACGGGCAACCATGGCCGAGGTGGCATCGATGAGCGTGCGTAACTTCACCCGGGTCTTCACCGAGGAAGTCGGGGTACCGCCTGCCCAATTCGTGGAGCGGGCTCGGGTGGAAGCGGCCAAGGCCTTGCTCGAGCTTGGCGACGATGGGCTGGCCGTCATCGCCGACAGGGCGGGCTTCCGATCCGAGGAAACCATGCGCCGGGCATTCCTGCGGGTCCTGGGGATCCCACCCGGGGCCTATCGCAGCCGCTTCGGAAGGCCGGTGAGGCATCGGGAGCCCGAGCCGGCGCCGGCGCGATTGGTCGAGGACGCCGGCCGCTGACGGGGCGCCCACCGCGGCCGGCCAACGGCACTCGTCACGCAGTGTGCCTTTCGCGGCTCGGTCGACTCTGCACCGTCATACGCCCGGCCGCCCAGGAGGACAGCGGCCGGTAATCGTCGATCGGATGACGAAGCCGGACGCGGGCGGGAGAAAGGGCCGTTCGACCCTTCCGCCCCAGACTGCCGAGTGGTGTACTTCGAGCAACGGCCGAGCCAGATGCCGAGGGACCCCTTCGACCAGCATCCGAGGTCGATGTGTGCGTGTCAGCGGAGGTCGATGCGGTCGCCGGGCTGGTGATCGGCGCCATCGCCGTCGACGGCCTCCGCCACGTCCCCCGGCGGGCCGACCTGATCCTCGCTTCCCTGCCACTCGTCCTCGCCGTCCATCAGCTCATCGAGGTCGTCGTTTGGTGGGGCGTCGAGGGCGACGTCGCCTCGTCCGTCGCCCACGTCGCGGTGTACGCCTACCTCCTCGTCGCCTTCGGGCTGCCTCTGCTCGTGCCGCCCGCGGTTGCCGTGCTGGAGCCGGACGGGTGGCGACGGCGGCTCATGGAACGCCTCGGAGTGGCCGGGGCATTCGTCGCGTTGGTGTTACTGGCCGGTGTCGTGACCGGACCGGTCGGCGCGGTCGACGGCGGCTACCACATCACCTACCACGCACGCCTCTTCGACGGCGGCGCGCTGACTGTCGTCTACGTGATGGCCACCCTCGGGTGCCTCCTTGCCTCCAGTCACCGGAAGATCGTTGCGTTCGGCGCGCTGAACCTGGGCGCAGTCGCCGCCCTGGCTTGGCTCACAGTGTCCGGCTTCGTCTCGCTGTGGTGCGCTTGGGCGGCGGTCACCAGCGTCGTCATTGCCGTTCACCTGCGGACGGTGGACCGCCAAGCCCGTGGGCGAGGGGCCCGGGGTCTCGATTGGCGCAGGCCACGGAAGGCCGTGCCCTTCGGCCCTGGCCGGTCCCGGATCCTCCCGACACGGTGAAGGTGTCGACTCGGATGTCGGAAATGAGAGGGGAGGGGCGCAAGGATGCGCGACGTCGGCCGCTTTCACGGCGGGATCACAACGGGCGGGCCGGTGGACGCCCGCAGTCCTGCCTCAGTGTGAGGTGAGAGCGACCGCGGACTGCGCCGGAAGAGCGGAGGGCGGCGCAGTCCTCGTCACCGCGACGATGTCTCGGGCGGTGAAGGGCTTGAGGAGGTAGGCGTTGGCCCCCTGCGCCATCGCCGTTCCCGCCACTGCGGCGCCTCGGATGAAGGAGGCCACGACGATGACCACGGCGGGGAAGCGAGCGCGTAGCACGGCAACCGTGTCCATGCCGGCCTGCACAGGTTCCTGCAAGTCGACGATCACCAGGTCGGCCCGGGACTGCTCGACGGCAGTCAGCGCCTCGTCGCCGTCGCCGGCCTCACCCTCCACGGTTACGGCGACACCGGAATGCTCGATCACGCTGCGTATCACCGCCCGCCGCTCGGCGCGGGCGTCGACCAGCACCACCCGGATCCCGGCCGGCGGCAGTTCGCCGATCGGGGGTGCGGAGGAAGCCCGGCTGGTCGGACTCATCGGTGATCCTCCTGCGGGTCGACGACGGTCGTCGGTCGACGGAGCGGGACGACGTTTCCCCGCTGGGCACGCCTCGGGAGCAAGATGGCCTCACATGACGGGCACACGGCCCACTCCTGCCGCGCCCGGACGTCGAGCATTGGGTCACCTTCGAACATCATCCGGCATCGCCCGCATTGCCGAGGCGGCACTCCGGCGCTGTCGTCGGGCTCGGCGATCGTTTCGACCGCGAGGACAGGCACCGCGTACAACGATTCGTCTGGGCTCATGGAGGCTCCTCTGGTCAGGGCTCACAGAGGGCGTCGAGCCTGTGGCGGGAGGTCATAACCGTCCTGCAAACGAGGCGTCCCCGACAAGTCGTGGGTTCTTGAACGAGCGTATCACCTGGGCACGATCCCCGGTCGTTGCCCCCAAATGGGGGGTTCCTCCTCACGGCGGGGCCGAGCGCCGTCGAGGAGCTGCTCGACCACCTCTCGTCCCATCCCGGGAGCCCGGGGATCGGCCGCACAACAGGCGCCCCCAACGGGATTCGAACCCGTGCTGCCGCCTTGAAAGAGCGGTGTCCTGGGCCGCTAGACGATGGGGGCCGGGTCCCGTTGCCCGATCATCGTAGCTGCCACTCGGTGCCGGCCGTACCGTCGCGGACCTCCACGCCGGCGGCCAGCAGGCGGTCGCGGAGGCAATCGGCTTCTGCGTAGCGGCCGTCGGCCCGAGCCCGGACTCGGGCCTCCAACAGGGCGTCCACGAACGGGGCGACGATCGTTCGGGGGTCTCGCAGACCAACCTCTGCTGCTTCGCCCAGCCGGACGATCATGGCCCGCAGGCCGGCCCGGGCCCGGTCGAGGTGGTCCGACTGGAGGGTGTCCCGGGACCAGTCCTGCAGCAGGTCGTCGAGCTCGAGGACGAGCTTGACCGCGCTCGGCGCGTCGCCGGCTCGCAGCGCAGCGTCGAAGGCTTCGTCGATCCGGTCGACGTCGAGCTCGAACGGATCCGCACCGGGAGGCGCAACCGCGGCGGCCGACCGCGGGGGTGGGGCCTGCGCCACCGCGTCGCCCCGAGCGAGGGCGATGAGGTCGCCGATCGCCACGGTCGACCCACCGGGCACCGCGGACATCTCCCCATGGTGGCGAACCGTCACCGACCCCAGCCCGGTCACGCTGGCCGTGCCCGCGTCGAGGTCGAGGATGCATGCCGTGTGCTCGTCGACCCCCAGGATGAAGACGTTCGCCGGCAGCATGGCCTCGAGCGCCGAGAGGCGACGCTCGCCCATGTAGCAGTACCGGGTGTCGTGGTTGCCGCCTTCGGCGTTGTTGAAGTGGGGAACGACCACCGCCGGCAACCCCAACGGGGACAGCAGATCCAGGCCGTCGAGCCACCGGACCTGCTCGCCGACCTTGTAGATCTCGTAGACCGGGAGCGAGAACGCACCGAGCGTGCAGGCGGCCGCGCTGGCGAAGGTGACGCACCCACCGGTGCGCAGCTTCTGGGCCAGGACGGCCGGGACTTGGCTGGCCGCCCACTGGGTGAGCGCGTAGGACGGGCTGCCCGGCCCCGCGAACACGTAGCGGGCCTCCCGCAGTCGGGCCAGCATGGTCTCGACCGCGAGAGGATCGGCCCCCGTAGCCGAGCGGAACGATGCCACCCGGATCTCCCGCCGCACGCTCTCACGGAAATAGGCCACCGCCTTGGCCGTGATGTCGTCGGCGTTCTCCTGAAACCCGAACGGCGTGTCCAGCATCACGGCCGGGACGGGGCCCGGCTCCAGCCGCTCGAAGAGGGAGCGGTGGACTTTGCTCATGGTCGGGCTGGTCTCTCCCGAGCCCATGATGGCGAGCAGCCGGGGCACCGCGCCCAGGTTAGAACCGGGCGTGGAGCAGCTCGGCAAGCTCGACCGGGTACTGCAGGTGGAGGTCGTGATCGCCCGGTGAGAACCACTCGACCTGGACCGACGGCGACGCCGCACACAGGTCGCCGGCCATGGCCCGCTTGTCCTCCGTCCCCGAGTCCCCGGAATCGGCCAGGGCCAGCAGCAGCGGGGCAGTCAACCTCGGCACCACCTTCGAGGGCTTGTGCTCCCACAGCGACCGCAGGATCTGGATGTGGCGGTCGAAGGTAAGCCAGGGGCGGACGGTGCCGTCGTCGAGGATCTCGAAGTTGGCCATCGTCGCCGCCACCGCCCAGTCGGCCCAGGCCGGATGCGACGAGCGGACCCAGCCCTCGATCCTCGCCGCCGGCGTCCCGGCGAGGCGGGGTGGGGCCAGGGCGTCGAGGCATGTGTCCCAGTCCGGGAACTGGCGGCTCAACTCGATCGAACCTCCGTCGACGCCCACCACGCCTGCCACCCGGGTGGGGTGCGCCGCCGCCAGATCCACGGCGATGTTCCCGCCGGTCGACTGGCCGGCGACGACGGCCCGCTCGAAGCCCACATCGTCGAGTACCGCCACCAGATCCTCGGCCATGGTGGCCAGGTCGTAGCCGCCGTCGGGCTTGGGGCTCTGCCCGTGGCCCCGCAGGTCGACGGCGGCGGTCGGATGGCCCAGCTCGCGCAGCCGGGTGGCCACGCCCTCCCAGGTTCGGCAGTTGGACGACAGGCCGTGGACGAGCAGGAACGGGACGCCATCGCCGCCCTCCGTCTGGACGACGTGCAACCTCACGACTGCGGGGCGGGGCTGCGCATCCGGGAGACGGTACGCGGGATTACCCTGCGCCGGGTGATCGGGCTCCTGGCCGCCGCGGCTGCCGGCTACCTGATCGGCACGGTCCCCTCCGCCGACACCGCCGCCCGCCTCGCCACCAAGGGCACCAGCGATCTGCGCACCGAGGGAACGGGGAACCCGGGCGCGGTCAACGCCATGGCCGTCCTGGGCAAGGGCTGGGGGTGGAGCATCCTCGTGGCCGATGCGACGAAGGGCGCCCTCGCATGCGGCATGGGGCGCCGCCTGGCCGGGCCCGCAGGCGCCCAGATGGCCGGTAGCGCCGCCGTCATCGGCCACTGCTTCCCGGTCTGGACGGGCTTCCGCGGTGGCAAGGGGGTGGCGGTGAGCCTGGGCCAGTGCGCCACGACCTTTCCTGCGTACCTCCCGATCGACCTCGGGGTGGCGTGGGCGGTGGGCAAGTGGAAGGGGCGGACGCTCCCCGGCACGGCGGCGGCCTCCGCCACCTGGGTGGCGGCCAGCGTCCTGTGGTGGCGACGGGGCTGGCCGAACGGCTGGGGACCGGAGCCGACGCCTGCGTTGCCGGCCGGGGCCGCGGTCAGCAGCGCGGTGATCCTGTACAAGTTCGCCACCGCGAAACCCGGGCCGGGCGGTCGAGCGCTCAAGGCGTCGGGAGCCCAGTGATCGGGCTGGTCACCGACTCGAACGCCCAACTGCCGGCCGACCTGGCCGAGCGGTACGGCGTGGAGGTCGTGCCGCTGACGGTCACCGTCGACGGGGTCGAGTACCTGGAAGGGGTCGACCTGGACGCCGACGACTTCTACGCCCGCTTCCTGACCGGTCGACCGGCGGTGTCCACCGCCCAACCGAGCCCCGGCCGCTTCGCCGCGGCCTACGAGGCGGCGGCCGAGCGGGGGGCGACCGAGATCCTCTCCGTCCACATCGGCTCGTCGGTGTCGGGGACGGTGAACTCGGCCCGCCTCGCCGCCCAGGTCTCGCCGGTGCCGGTGCGGATCGTCGACACCGGCACGGCGTCGTTCGCGGTCTCGCTGTGCACGTGGGCGGCTGGGGCGGCGATCGCCGCCGGCGCCGACATCGAGGAGGCGGCGGTGGCCGCCGAACGCGCCGCGGCCGAGGTCGGCAATGTGTTCGTGGTCGGGGCCCTCGACGTGGCCCGGGCCGGCGGGCGGCTGGCCGGCGATGTCTCCTCGGCCGCCACCACCATCCCGGTCCTCACGCTTGCCGGCGGGGTGATGAAGCCCGTGGCCCGCTGCGCCGACCTCGACGAAGCGGCCGACGCCATGGCCGAGTTCGTCCGGGCCGCCGGGGCGTCCCTGCGGGTCGGTGTGGGCCTCTCGGACCCGTCGACGCTGCCCCTCGTGCGGGCCTTGGAGGACCGGCTGCGGGGCGCCCCGGAAGTGGCCGAGCTCGTGCGTTACCGGATCGGCCCGAGCGTGGGCGCCCACACCGGCCCGGGGACGGTCGGGACGATGTTCGCTCCGAGCCCGGCGTAGCGTCAGCCGGAGAGGGCGTCGATGATCTCGCCCTGGAGGTACGTCAGGTAGTCGTAGACGGCGAAGGCAGGGGCGCGGGGATCGCGGGCGCTGAGCGGCCGCTCGTCGCCCTCCTCGGTCACGCCCAGGCGGGTGCCGAGGACCAGGCGGACCTCGTTGACCGCCCGCATCCACGCCGAGAGCTGGTCCTCGTCCAACCGGTCGGCGTCGGCCGTGGCTTCGAGGACCGCCAGGGCCCCGAGGTGCGACGCCCGCAGCTCGTCGTGGGCCAGCAGCCGGTACTCGGTCTGGCGGTCCTCGTCGTCGGGGTAGGCGACCGGGAACAGCCGCTCCACCGCTTCGTCCGCCTCCTCGCCGGAGCCCGCTCGGTCGGTGAGCACGGTGCGCATGTGGGGGCCGAGAGAGCGGAGCAGCTCCCGCTCGTCGGCCGGGATGCGCAGCTCGAAACCCCCGCCCCGCGACCGCTTGACCCGCTTACGAATCATGTTCCATGGTGGCCCAGAGCCCGTGCTCGTGTAGGCGGAAGACGTCGAGCTCGGCCTTCTCACGGGGACCGCTCGATACCACCGCCTTGCCTTTCTCGTGGACGTCGAGCATCAGCTTCGTCGCCTTCTCCAGGCTGTAGCCGAACAGCTTCTGGAACACGAAGGTGACGTAGGTCATGAGGTTGATGGGGTCGTTCCAGACGATGACGATCCACGGCCGGTCCGGCGTGACGACCTCGTCGATCTCCGGCTCTTTGACCTCGACGGGCGCCGTCGTCATCGTGAGGTAAGGGCCACCGTCCACGGCTCCAGGCTACCGCCGTCACCGTCGCCCTCCGGCCCCGCCACCGGCACCGAGAAGGCCAGATGCAAGCGCAGGACGGCCACCCACACCGCCGCGGCACCGGCGATGTGGAAGCCGACCAGGAGGACGGGAACGCCCGTGAAGTACTGGAGGTAGCCGAGGGCGGCCTGGGCCACCAGCACGGCCAGCAGCACCTCACCCCGGCGGAGGAGCTCGGGTGCCGCGCCCTCCCGGTGCAGCCGCCACAGGGTCACCAGGGTGACGGCCAGGAACAGCATCACCGCGATCCCGTGCAGGCGGGCGACGTCGGTCAGCAGGAAGGGCAGCCGCTCGGCGTGCTCGTCGCCCCCGTGGGGACCGGACGACGTCACGATGGTGCCGAGGAAGATGACCAGCCCGGCGGCGGCCACCTCCAGTCGCCCCAGTGCCATCAGGTCGCGGGCCCCCCCGCCGCGGCCCCCGCCCCCGCCCGCCGGCCCGAACGCCGGCCGTGTGGGGCCCGGAGGGCGGCCCGCCCGGTGGTGCAGGACCACGGCGTCGGCCAGCAGGACCATCGACAGCAGGAAGTGGGCCATCACGAAGCCCGGCCGCAGCTTGAACAGGACGGTGAGCCCGCCCAGGACGATCTGGGCGATCACCCCGGCCACCAGGCCGACCGACAGCCAGACCAGGTCACGGCGGTAGGGCCGGCGGCGGACCGAGCCGAGCACGGCCAGGATCACCACCACGGAGACGGCACCGGTGATCATGCGGTTCACGAACTCGACCATGGCGTGGTACTGCCACGGGGCCACCAGCCGGTTCCGGGCGCACGTGGGCCAGTCGGGGCAGCCCAGGCCCGATCCGGTGAGGCGCACGGCGCCACCGGTCACGATGATGAAGGCCAGGGCGACGACGGCGAACAGCGTGACCCGGCGGTAGCTCCGCGGGGAGATGGTGGGCACGCGCATTCCGCTGGCGATGGTACGGCCCCGGCCCGGGTGTGAGCGAAGCGCGCCGCGGGTACGGGCCAGACATGGCCGACCAGACAGACGACGAAGAACTCGAGGAGGAGAAGCAGGAGCAGGTTCTGCAACGCGAGGGCTTCGAAGAGGCGCTGATGCAGGAAGGCCGATCGGACGAGGCCGAGACCATCGCCCACGTCGAGACCGGAGAGGAGAACCTATGAGGACGAGTCGGACGTTCCGCGAGACGGCCCGGGAGCGTCGGGAGCTGGCCGCCGACGCCGGCTACGGCGGCTTCTCCGTGACCAGCTCCCTGGCCGGCGTGCTGGTGGCTTACGGCGCCTTCGCCATCCTGGTGGCCCTGGCCGCCGCCCTGGTGGGCGCCATCGGCTTCGACACCGACCTCAACACCGACTGGGAGCGGCTGGGTACCTCCGGCGGCCTGATCGTGGCCGGCTTGCTACTGGTCGCGTACCTCTTCGGCGGCTACGTCGCCGGGCGCATGGCCCGCCGCAACGGGCTGGCCCACGGTCTCGCCGTCGCCATCCTCGGGCTCGTCGTCGTCGGCGTGGTCGCCGCCCTGGCCCGGTCGTCGGCGGTGACCGACACCGCGGCCGCCAACCTGCGGTCCCTCGGCATCCCCACCACCGCCGACGAGTACGGCCACGCGGCCACCGTCGCCGGGGTCGCCTCCCTCGTCGCCCTGATCTTGGGCTCGCTGCTCGGTGGTGCACTGGGCGAGCGCTGGCACGGCCGCCTCGTCGCCCGGGCCGCCGACCCCACCGTTGGCGCCCAGGCCGCCGCCGCCCGGGAGGCCGAGCACGCCCGCACCCGGGCGAACCTGGTCCTGGCCCGCTCCGAGGGCCGGGTCCGAGCCCACGAGATCGAGCGCGAGCGTGACCGGGAGCGAGTCACGGCCCAGGAGGAGGCCCTGGCCGACGAGCGGGACCGCCGTACCGAGTTGGTTCGGGAGCGGGAAGAGCAGCGGGAGGCGGCCGCCACCGACACCGGCCGACACCCGACCCTGCTCACCCGGCGCCGGTCGCGGGCCTCGCGTACTGGGTGAGGTAGAGCTCGCGGTACAGGCCGCTCTCGGCCACCAGCTGCTCGTGGGTGCCCCGCTCGACGACCCGGCCCTCGTCGAGGACGAGGATCTGGTCGGCGGCCTGGATGGTCGACAGGCGGTGGGCGATCACCAGTGACGTCCGGCCGGCAAGGGCCTCGGCCAGGGCCTGCTGGATCAGCACCTCGGTCTCGGAGTCGAGGTGGGCAGTGGCCTCGTCGAGGATCACGATGGCCGGGCTCTTGAGCAGGACCCGGGCCAGGGCCAGGCGCTGCTTCTCGCCCCCCGACAGGCGGTAGCCCCGCTCGCCGACCAGGGTGTCGTACCTCTCGGGGAGACCGGCGATCAGGTCGTGGATCCTCGCCGCCTTGCACACCTCCACCAGCTCGGCGTCGGCGGCGTCGGGCTTGGCGTAGAGGAGGTTGGCCCGGATGGTGTCGTGGAACAGGTGGGCGTCCTGGGTGACCATCCCGATGGCGGCGGCCAGGGACTCGGAGGTGAGGTTGCGCACGTCGTGGCCGTCGACGCGGATGGCGCCGGCCGTCACGTCGTAGAGCCGGGGGACCAGGTACGACAGCGTGGTCTTTCCCGCACCCGTCGGCCCCACCAGGGCGACCATCTGGCCGGGCTCGGCCACGAACGAGATGCCCTTCAACACCACGCCCGACGCCTCGGTGGACAGGGGGCTGGTGGCGTCGGCCTCCAGGGAGGCGATCGACACCGTGTTCGGCGCGGGGTAGCGGAACCAGACGTCGTCGGCCTCGATACGGCCCTTGGGGTCGATCAGGTCGTAGGCGCCCGGCGCGTCCTCGATGGCCCGGGTGGCGTCGAGCACCTCGAAAACCCGCTCGAAGCTCACGAACGAGGTCATGATGTCGACCTGGGCGTTGGTCAGCCGGGTCAGCGGGCTGTAGATCCTGGCCACGTAGACGGCCAGGGCGGTGAGGGTGCCGATGGTGATCGTCCCCTGGATCACCAGCCTGGTGCCCAGCCAGTAGACGGCGACCGTGCCGGCGGCGCCGAGCAGGGCCAGGGCGGAGAAGAACACCCGGCCGTACATGGCGGTGCGGATGCCGATGTCGCGCACCCGGCCGGCCCGCTCGGCGAACTCGGCCGACTCCCTGCGGGGGTGGCCGAACAGCTTTACCAGCAGGGCCCCGGACACGTTGAACCGCTCGGTCATCGACGCGTTCATGGCCGCGTCGAGCTGGAAGGACTCCCGGGTCAGGCGCTGCATCTGCCGCCCGATGCGCTTGGCCGGGAGGAGGAACACCGGGACGACGAGCAGGATGAGGACGGTCAGCCGCCACTCGAGCCGGACCATCACGACCAGCGTCACGGTGACGTCGAGGATGTTCTGCAGGACGCTGCCCAGCGTGCCGGTGAACGCCTGCTGGGCCCCCATGACGTCGTTGTTCATCCGGCTGATCAGTGACCCGGTCTGGGTGCGGGTGAAGAAGGCCAGGGGCATGCCCTGGACGTGCTCGTAGAGGGCAGAGCGCAGGTCGAAGATCAGGCCCTCGGCGATGCGGGCCGACAGCCAGCGCTGCACGATGTTCAGGGTGGCGTCGGCGAAGGCGAGCGACAGGGCCAGCAGGGCCAGCTTGTTGACCCCGGCCATGTCCCGTCGGGGGACGGCGTGGCCGTCGACGATGCGGCGGAACACCAACGGCGGCAGCGTGCCGACGATCGACCCGGCCAGGATGGCAGCGATGAAGACGATCAACAGGACGCGATAGGGACGGGCGAAGGTGAGGACCCGGCGGACCACGTCTCGATCGAGCGACTTGCCCGCGACCTGATCCGGGTCCCGTGCCAGCCGGTGGTGGAATCCGTACCCGTATCCGCGCATGCGGGCACGAGGGTAGGCGGTGACCGGCGCCTAGCTCAGAGCACGACCAGCCGGCGGGTGAGGAGCGTGCCCGGCGTGCTCCGCTGCCCGGTGGCCTCCACTCGTGCGCCCGGGGCGATGTCGCCGACCGCCACCCGGACGCCATCGGGCCGGACGATCTCCGCGTCGATCGTGAGGGCCAGGTTGGCGACGCCGTCGACCACGGGGGCCAGCGCCACCACGCGGGCGCTGGCGGACACCGTGGCCACCACCCCCCGCACCGTCACGTCGGCGACCGTCGTGCTGCTGCCGGGCGGAGCCGGTCGCGGCGGAGGGACGGCGTCGCCCGACGAGCAGGCGGCGAGGACGACGAACGCGGCGGCCACGACGACGACCGACGTCGGGGCGCGGCGGGGGCCGGCGCCCCGGATCAGCTGTCTGCTGCGGTCGGCGCCTTGGCCGCCTTCTTGGCCGGCGCCTTCTTCGCCTTGGCCGCAGGTTGGGCCTGGCCGTTGTCCCTGACGGGCGCGGCGTGATCGTGCACGTGGGCCTCGCCCGCGTGCTCGGAGTCGAAATCCTCGTGCGGGTGGTGGCTGTGGCTGATCGCCGCGTGGTCGTGCTCGTGCTCGTGGAACGAGCTCAGGTGCTCGAAGCCGCCCGTCATCTCCCGGAAGTTGTGGGTGACGTGGTGGTGCCCGTGGCCGTGCACGACCGCGTCGTGCTCGTGCGGCTCCCAAGCGCTCTCGTGGTTCGACATGTCTGCTCCCTCGGTTGGGTGCACCATCTTTGCTCCCCAGAAGGCTCAGCGTGTCATGGCCATGAGCTTTCCAACGAGGGGGCCACGACGAGCTCTCGCACCTCGCAGCCCGGGGGCTGGCGGAGGGCGAACACGACGGCGGCGGCCACATCCTCGGGCCGGTTCAGCTTGGCGTCAGGCGGGGGCTTGTACTTGTCCTCGCGACTGTCGAAGAAGGCGGTCTGCATGCCGCCGGGGACGAGCAGGGTCACGCCCACCCGGCCTGCGGTCTCGGCGGCCAGGGCCCGGGTGAACCCCACCACCCCGAACTTGCTGGCGCAGTAGGCGGTGGCGTCGCTCAGGGCCCGCAGGCCGAGGGTGGAGGCGACGGTGACCACCCGCCCCCCATTGGCGACCAGGGCGGGCAACGCCGCTCGCACGACGGCGGCCGTGCCCAACAGGTTCACCTTGAGCACCCGCTCCCAGTCCTCGACGGCAACGTCCTCCAGCCGCCCGCAGGCATCGGTCCCCGCCGCCGTCACCACGCCCTTCAGATCGGGATGCCTGTCCAGGAGGCGGGCGACGGCGGCCTCGGCGGCCCGGCCGTCGACCAGGTCGACGACCTCGTGATCGATCTCGGCGTCGGGGGCGACCCGATCGAGCCCGAGCGCGGTCCCGCCCGCCTCGGTGACCGCCCGGGCGACCGCGGCGCCCAGACCCGAGGCCGCGCCGCTCACCAGGACGGTCCCCACCTCGATGCCGGTCACCCCGCACGGCTACCCGAGCGGCCGCGCCCACAAACGCGGTTGGGTAGCGCCGGGGAGGAGTTACCGTTTGGGGGTGGTCATGACAACGGCGCCGGAATGGTTGAACGAGACCGAGATGGAGGCTTGGCAGGCCTTCCTGCGGGCCAGCACCCGCCTGATGGAGCGGCTGGACGCCGAGCTCGACGGCTTCGGGATCTCGCTGGCCGACTACGAGATCCTCGTCCACCTCTCGGCCGAGCCGACGGGTGAGCTGCGGATGACCGAGCTGGCGGCCCAGACCCTGGTCTCCCGGAGCGGCCTGACCCGCCGGTTGGATCGGCTGGTCGAGAGCGGGCTGGTCGTGCGCAGAAGCTGCCCGACCGACCGCCGGGGGGTGCTGGCCGTGCTCACCGCAGCTGGCCGGGCCCGGCTGGAGGCGGCGGCCCCGACCCACGTCGACGGGGTCCGCCGCCACTTCATCTCCCAGCTGCGGAGCCAGGACCTGCGCGGCCTGGCCGATTCACTGAACGCAGTCGTCGACAGCTCGGAGCGGGCGCAGCCGGCACGGCGCTGAGCCGCCGCCCCTAGCTCGGGGTGGACAGGAGCGGGAGGTCGATGGGCAGGGGTTGGAGTGCCCCCGCCGCCGTGGTCGTGGTCGTGGCCGGGCGGACCGCGGTGGTGGGTGTGGTGGAGGCCGGCGGTGGCGCGGTGGAGCTCGGGGACGTGAGCTGCGAGGTCGGGGTCACCGGAGGCGGGTCGCTGAAGATGACGTCAGGGTTGGCCCTGGTGGTGGGGGTCGCCGGGGCGACCGAGGTCGTGGTGGCCGCCGGGGTCCCCGTCGACCGGGCGGGGGCGGTCGTGGTTGTCGTGAGGGGCGTCGTCGGGACGGCCGCCACCGGCGACGACGTGGACGTCGGTTGGGCGACGCTCGTCGGCGGGGTCGAGGTGGTCGGCACGAAAAGGCTGGTCGGGATGGAGCCGAGCTGGGCCAGGGCGGCGAGCCCGGTGGCCGGCTTGGACGGGCTCCGGGTCACGGCCGCGAACAGCAGCCCGGCGACGACCACGGCGACGATCACGCCGAGCACGGTGTTGGCCCGCACGTCGTGGCTCGCGGTGGACCACCAGCCCCGGAGACGGTTACTGGCGCCGGGACGGCCGAAAGCGGCGTTTCTCCCCATTGACCGACCAAAGGCTAGCCGTACTCGCCTTCGGCCTGGGGGAGCGCGCGCGAGGTGTGGTCGAGGTCGTCCAGCGGCGTCCTCGTCGCGTAGGTAGACATGCCGCCGTGAGCCGTTCCCCGCGAGGGTCGTCGGAAGTGGTGCGGGCCGTCGTCGCCTTCATGGCCGCGGGGCTGGTCGTCGTGGTGCTGGTCTCCCTGGCGGCCGCCTTCCTGGCTGTCCGCACCGCCCGCGGCGAGGCGGTGC
This sequence comes from Acidimicrobiales bacterium, assembly GCA_035494015.1. GTDB lineage: Bacteria > Actinomycetota > Acidimicrobiia > Acidimicrobiales > AC-14 > CADCTB01. The sequence continues at coordinate 11,290 of DATJHJ010000173.1, read as the reverse complement.
GGGAGTCGAAGAACCTGAGCGAGGTGGACGGCGAAGCGGTGGTCGAGCCTGCCCTGGAACCCGGGCTCCTCACCGGCGACCCGGCCGCCGTCAGCCGGCTGGACGAGGTGATCCGAGCCCGTGTCCTGGGCGACCGGATCGCCCGGGTCAAGGTGTGGTCGCCGGAGGGCCGGATCCTCTATTCCGACGAGCCCCGGCTGATCGGCGCCACCTACACCCTGGGCGACGACGAGCTGAAGATCCTCGAGGTGGGCGGGACCGACGCCGAGGTGAGCGACCTGACCAAGGCCGAGAACCGCTTCGAGCGGCCGTGGGGCAAGCTGCTCGAGGTCTACCGGCGACTCGACGCCCCCGGGGGCCATGCCGTCCTGTTCGAGACCTACCTGCCCTACGACCAGGTGGACTCGCTGGCCCGCAGCCTCACGTTTTCGCTGGCCCCGGCCCTGATCGGCGGGCTGGTCCTGCTCTACATCATCCAGATCCCGCTGGCCTGGCGCATGGCCGCCCGGCTGGAGGAGGGCCAGCGCCAGCGCCAGCGCCTGGCCCGGCAGGCGGCCGAGGCGTCGGAGACCGAGCGGCGGCGCATCGCCGCCGACCTCCACGACGGGGTGGTCCAGGGCCTCGTGGGCTCGTCGTACACGCTGACCGTCGCCGCGGAGCGAGCGCGGAGTGCCGGCGAGCACGACCTGGCCGCCACCGTGGCCCAGACCGGGGTCGACCTGCGCACCTGGGTCAAGGAGTTGCGCACCCTGCTGGTCAACCTGGCCCCGCCCCGCCTCCACCAGGAGGGCCTGGCCGCGGCCTTGGCCGACCTGGCCTCGGCGGCCGCGGCTCGTGGCATCGACGCGAGGGTCGACGTCGAGCCCGGCCTGCGACTCGACCCCGCAGTCGAGACCCTGGTGTTCCGGGCGGCCCAGGAGGCGGTGCGCAACGCCACCGCCCACGCCCATCCCTCCGCCCTGCGACTCCGGGTCCGCGGGTCAGGACCCCACCGGGTGCGCTTGGAGGTCGAGGACGACGGCGAAGGGTTTTCGCCCACTCGACGGGAGCAGGCCAGCGGCGAGGGCCACGTCGGCCTGTCGCTGCTGGGCGCGCTGGCCGAGGACGCCGGCGGCCGCCTGGACGTGGACTCGACCCCCGGCCACGGCACCCTCATCCGCCTCGAGGTGCCGGCGTGACGGTGCGGGTCCTGGTCGTCGACGACCATCCGGTGGTGCGCGACGGGCTGGTGCAGCTCCTGGCGGCCGGCGAGGGCATCCACGTGGTCGGGGCCGCGGCCGACGGGGCGGAGGCGGTCGCCGTCGCCACCTCCGAGAAGCCCGACGTGGTGCTCATGGACCTGTCCATGCCGGTGATGGACGGCTGCCAGGCGACCCGGCGCATCCTGGCCGCCGACCCGGACGCCCGCGTCCTGATCCTGACCTCGTTCACCGACCAGGACGGGATCCTGGAGGCCCTCGACGCCGGGGCCGTCGGCTACATGCTCAAAGACGCCGAGCCCGCCGAGCTGCTGGACGCGGTCCGGGCCGTGGCCCGGGGCGAGTCGCCGCTGGACCCGAAGGTGGCCGCGGCCCTGCTCCGCTCCCGGGTCGCCGCCCGCCAAGAGCCGGAGCTCACCGGGCGCGAGCGCGAGGTGCTGGGGTTGGTGGGCAACGGACTGGCCAACAAGCAGATCGCCCGGCGCCTCGGCATCAGCGAAAAGACGGTCAAGGCCCACCTCACGAACGTCTTCCAGCGCATCGGGGTCAGCGACCGGACGCAGGCCGCCCTGTGGGCCGAGCGGCACGGCCTGGCCGGCGAGGCCGGGCGGCCCTGACGCCGCCCGGCCCCCGCTCAGGTCGACTGGGTGATGCTGCCGGTCTGCTCGGCGTTGGCGTAGGCGATCGACCCGTCGCTGGCCACGTTCAGGGCGACGGCGGCATTGATCGGAGCGGCGATGTTGGCGTTGATGAGCGACATGGCCTCGCGGTCCGGGAGCTCCTCGACCGACTCGGCGTCGAGCTCTTCGGGGGTGAGGTCGTGCTGGGTCTCCGACATGGGCTCCTCCTGATCGTGGGTGCGTACGGTCCGGTTCCTACCCGGGGCCGCGCTGGCGCCAACCAGGCTCAGGGGACGGTCGTGCTCACCACCACGGTTGTCGGGACGACGATCGAGGAGGTCGGGGGGGCGACGGTGGTGGGGGGCGCCGTGGTCGTCGGCGCCTGCGTGGTCGTCGTCGGGGCCCCGGTGGTCGTGGTCGCCCGGGTCGTGGCCGTGGTCGCGGGGGGCGCCGTCGGCGCGGGCTGCGAGGTGGTGGACGTCGATCCCCGGGGGACGACCAGCTTGACCTTCGATCCCTTGTTGACCAACTTCTGCGGCGGCGGGTCCTGGGCCACGACGGTGCCGGCCGCACCGGCGCGGTCCTCCTCGGTCACGGAGCTCTTCAGGCCCGCCCCGTCGATGGTGGCCTGCGCTTCCGACACCGGCCTTCCGGTGACGTCCGGAACGGGAACCTTGGTCTTGCTCCCGCCGCTCAGGGCGACGATGGCCACGACGATCAGGGCGGCCAGCAGGGCCAGCCCGCCGAGGACCGCGGCCCGGCGCCGGCGGTAGACCGAGTCGGGCACCGCGGCAGCAGCCGCCGCCGGCCGCCGCGCCGGCGGGTCGGTCGGCGGCTCCACCTCCGTCACCGGCGGGAGCACCGAGGTCGACGGGGCGACGACGGCGGTCTTCTCCGGGGCTGGGGGCGGGGCGATGGCCACCGTCGCTTCGGGGTCGCGCACCGCCCGATCGGCCGAGAGCAGGGCCGAGCGCATCTCGGTGGCGGACGGGTACCGCCCCGCCGGATCCTTGGCGATGGCCCGCATGACGATGGCGTCGAGGGCAGCCGGCACCCTGGGGTTGTGGGTCGACGGCGGCGGCGGGATCTCCCGAACCGCCTGGTAGGCGACGGCCACCGGGGTGTCGCCGGTGAAGGGCGGCTTGCCGACCAGCATCTCGTAGAGGACCAGCCCGAGCGAGTAGATGTCGGTCCGGCGGTCCACCTCGCCGCCCTGGGCCTGCTCGGGCGACAGGTACGTCGCCGTGCCCAGCACCGTCCCGGGCATGGTGAGGTTCTGGCGGGCGTTGGCCGCCCGGGCGATCCCGAAGTCCGTGACCTTGACGGTGCCCTCGGGGTCGGCCAGCAGGACGTTCGCCGGCTTGACGTCCCGGTGCACGATCCCCTGGGCGTGGGCGACGGCCAGGGCGGCGGCCACCTCGGCGGCGATCCCGGCCGCCCGGCCCGGCTCGATCGCTCCCTCGCTGCGGATGATGTCACGCAGCGTCGGCCCCTTGACGTACTCCATGACGATGAACCACGAGTCCTCGTCCTCGCCGAAGTCGTACACCGAGACGATGTTGTGGTGGTTGAGGCTGGCCGCGGCGCGTGCCTCCCGGCGGAACCGCTCGACGAACTGCTCGTCCTGGGCCAGCTCGGGGAACAGCACCTTGACCGCCACCGTCCGGCTGAGCAGCTCGTCCTCGGCGACGTAGACCTCGGCCATGCCGCCCCTGGCCAGGTGCCGGATGACGCGGTAACGACTCCCCAGAACCCGCTCAGCCACGGTCGCAGCCTACGGGACGCTGCCGGTGCCGTAGACCGCCGCCCGCCAGCCGGTGAGCGGGATCGCCGACAGGGCGGCGGCGGCGTCGAGCAACCAGCGGACCACGTCCGCCGGCTCCTCCGTCGGCGGTACGGCGACCACCAGCCCCTTCTTGGCGTAATCCTGGGTGACCACCCATCCCTCGGGAACGGGACGGCCCACCTCGGCCAGCCGGGCCTTCGCCTTCGACCCCGCGCCGTGCTGGAGGCCGACCATGGCCGGCTCGCCGCGGCCTCGCCGGGGCGCCGACGGCGGGGTCCAGGTGCCCAAGGGCACGGCCGGTCCCCGCCCGGAGAGGAAGGAGAAGAAGCCCGTTTCGGATGGCACGTCCTCCACGTGGATCGACGGCTCGAAGTTGATCCACCCCTCATGGGCCTCGGTCATGGCCCGCATGGTGGCGACCACCTCGTCCAGCCGCTCCGGCGAGAGCTCCAGGTACCGCGGCTCCAGGGTCACGGCGCCGACGCTAGGACGAAATGCTTGCCGGATCAGAACGGCTCGTCGCCGTAGTCGAACGTGGTCGCGGGCGGGTCGGGGGATGCCGCGACGGGGGGCTCGCCCGAGGGGGCAGGCCCTCGGGCGATGGCGTCCAGGCGGGGGGCGAGCTCGTCGACCTTGGCCCGGGCCCTGCGGATGCGTCCGTCGAGATCCTCCATGATGTCGATGGCCCGCTGGAACCGGGCGGTGAGGGCGTCGACGTCGACCAGCCCCTCGTCGAGCTCGGCGATGATGGCGTTGAGCTCCTCGACCGCCTGGCCGTAGGTCAGCTGCTCGGGCGGGGTCTCGGTCACGCCGGGCCGTCGTCGTCGGCGGGCGTGATGTCGGTCACGGTCGAGCGTGCCGTCCCGCCGGCAAAGGTGGTCACCAGGGCATCCCCCTCGGCGACATCCGTGGCCCGGCGCAGCAGGCGGCCGTCGGCGGTGTGGGTGAGCGTCCATCCCCTGGCCAACTGCCGCCGGGGGTCGTAGGCCTCGAGTACGGCCCGGCGGCCCGCCGAACGGTCGGTGTCGGCGGCCAGGCGCCGGCCCGCGCCGTGGCCGACCCGGGCGGAGGCGGCGGCGAGCGCGGAGCGCTCCGCGTCGAGCACGGCATAGGCCCGGCTCCTCGTGAGGGCGGTGCCGGCACGGTCGATCGGCGCCCCCGCTACCCGCAACACCTGAACCGTGCCGGCCCGGAGGGTGCCGGCGGTGACCGCGACATCGGCGGCCGCATCGGCGCAGCATCGGCGGGCCGCGCCGGCGGCGTCCTGGGCCAGGGCGGCCAGCCGGCGCCGGACGTCGCGGAGCTCGACCGTTCCCGATGCCCGGATGCGATGGGCGGCGACGGTCAGCTGGCCGGCCGACCCCCCCAGGCTGCGTCCCGCCGCCCTGCGCAGCTCCGACGAAGTACGCGCGTGCCGCTGCTCCTGCAGGGCCAGCTGGTGGCCGGCGAGCGTGACGGCGCGCCGCCTCCGCTCGTCGACCTCGGCCGCGGACGCGTCCAACCGCTGCCCGACCCGGCGGGCGATCTGGGACATTGCCCCCTCGAGCTCGGCCCAGGACTCGGTGGCCGCCGTCACCAGCGCCTGGGCCAGGGCGGTCGGTGTGGCGAAGCACCGGTGGGCCACCTCGTCGGCCACGCTTTGGTCGCCGGTGTGGCCGATCCCCGTCCACACCGGGACGGCAGCGGTGGCGATGGCGTGGGCGACCACGGCTGAGTCGAAGACGTCGAGTGAGGCCTTGGCCCCACCACCGCGCACGACGACGACCACGTCCACGTCCTCGGGGCCGAACGTCGACAGGGCGGCCTTGACGGCGCGCGGGGCGGCGAGCCCTTCCACGGGCACGGAGCGCACCACGATGTCGAAGGCGAACCCACTGTGGTCGAGCCGGCGCTTCACGTCGTGGAACCCGTCGCTGCCGGCGCTCGCCACCAGGCCGACCCGCAGGGCGAGCGGCGGCAGCACCAGCCGGCGGTTGGCGTCGAACAGGTCGGCGGCGACCAGCCGCTGCACGAGCTTCCGGCGCTCGCGCAGGCGGTCGCCGACCAGGGCGTCGATGTCGATGTCGTCGATGGTGAACGTGAGCTTGCCGTCGTCGCCGATGGCCAGGCTGCCGGCGACGGTCAGGCGCTGGCCCGGCTGCAGTTCGACGCCGGCGTCGCCCAGCTTCCGCTCGAGTCGTTGCCACTTGGTGGCCCAGCAGACCGCTTGGAGCTGGGCGTCCCGCCCCTCCCGGCCACCGCCGCGGTCGACCAGCTCCAGCCAGCGATGGGCATGACTCCTGACCCGGGTCAGCTCCCCGACGATCCAGACCCGCCCCCGGAACTCCTTGACCACGGCCAGGCTGGCCCGGCGGTTCAGGTCGCCGATCGTCCACACGCGCACGTCGCCGTCGAGCTGTGATGCCATCGGGCGACGAGGCTACCGAGGAACGGCGGAGGTCAGGCGGCCGTGCTGGTCCACGGGTGGAACGCGTTCTTCAGACCCTTCATCGGGCCCTTGAGCGTGGGGTAGTGCCGGGCCAGGACGGTGCGCATGCTGTTGTGGTCGATCCAGTCCAGCCCGGCCTTGGTGTACACCGCGGGCGTGTAGTCGCGGGTGAAGAACCGATCGCTGTTGAGCCGCCGCGACGCCATGAGCACGAAGATGCGGAACGCGGTGTCGCTGAACGCGAACCCTCGGGGACGCCGCTCGGCGTACATGCCCGGCGTGAGGTCGAGCTTCTCGATGTCGCCCCCGTAGACCCGGCTCAGCTCTTCGGCCCAGACGGGGTTGTCGGTCAAGGACTGGAAGTCGACCGCCGGCTTGAGGTGCAGCAGGCGCCGGAAGTCGTTGTACCTCGGCACACCCAGCTCCCGCGACCGCACGATGTCGAGGGCGGCCATGTCAACCAGCTGGCCGTCCGGGCGGACGAACTCCTGCAGGAACCGGGGGAAGTTGTGCAGGCACACCACACCGGGGTGCAGGCGGCCGAACGAGTAGAAGAGGTCGACCATGGCCACGCGGTCGACGACCTCCAAGGCGCCCGGTCCTGCGAGGCTGCGGAGGGTGCCCTCCTCGAGCACCGAATCGTCGGCGACCGATCGGATCGGGTAGTCGTCCGGCAGCAGGGGGTGCATGCGGTAGACGGCGACGAACTCCTCGGTGAGGCAGTACGGCACGCCGTAGTGCTGCGTCTCCGAGCCGGGGATGCCGCTGATCACCTCGCTCTTGCTGATCCGACCGAACCGGTTGTGGACCCGCTCCCCGGCGAGGCCCCACCAGTTGGTCCGCAGCGCCTTCACCGTGGTGGGGTGGCTGATGACGGCGGGCGTCCACTCGACGGTGTGGATCTTGGCCACCAGGGCGGCGTTCACCAGGCGGGCGTGCTCGAAGAGCTCGTCGTCGGAGAGCGCCGGGTAGGTGGAGTTGAGCTGGTCGCAGATGGCGTTGTGCTCCAGGGTGAACAGGGTCTGGAGCATGGCCAGGCCGACCCAGAAGCCGGGTACCTTCGACGGGTCGAGGGCCGGGTCGGTCGGGTACGGGATCAGCCCGGCCGCGTTGACGTTCAGCTTGCCGCCCGACTTCGTGCGCACCATGTCGCGCACCACCGGGTTGCTCCCGTAGATGCTGGAGAGGTCCCACCAGTGGGTTTCGGTGTTGGTGTAGGTCGGGGGGAGGTCGCTCGGGCCGGCGGGACGGGTGGGGTCCGTTCGGGTGCGCATGATTCGCAGCGGGTTCGTCGTCCACGGGTCCCCCGGTTCGAGGGGGATCTCGATCGGGTTGTCCGTCGGGCTCTTGCCGTGGCTGAACCAGTCCCGGATCATGAACTGGAGCCAGCTGGCGGCCAGGGCGTTCACCGCCGTCGCGGGCACGAACTCGTCCCGGGTCATGACCGCCCGGCTGACCTCCCGCGGGCTCGGTGTGAGCAAGTCCGCCCCGGCGGGGGGGAATGTGTGCTCGATCGGGACGTTGCGACCGAACCGCGACCCGGCCATCCCCATGGGCGGGTTCTCCAGGTCGTTGTACGTGCCGTCGTCCGTGCGGGCAGCGAGGACCCGATCGTCGTAGGGCGCCACGGGCGGGGTGTTCTCCGCGGGCTGGGCCGTGGTGTCGAACAGGTTCCTCCGGCGCAGGACGTCGCGCGTCCCGATAAGGACGAGGATGCCGAGCGCGGTCGGCAGCTTGTCCCATCCCCGGCGGTGGTCGACCCCGGTGGCGATCCTGTCGTACACGTTCCAGAAGAAGCTGTCGTGGTAGCCCTTCGGCTGGCCCGCCATGTCGTCCCCGTTCCTCGGTGGTGGCTACTGCCGGCCGAGCACGCCGAGGTTCGCCATCGCGCCGACCGTACTCCCGGCTCACTTCGTGTGCTCAGGCGGCGGAGATGTGGCGCCCTGCCCGCTCAGCCAAGTCCATCCACAGTCCGAACCGGACCTCGGCGGCCCGAGCGCCGTGCAGGTCGTTCACCAGCAGGATGCCGGCGATCAGGTCGTCGACCACGTCGTCCCATAACCGACCCTTGACCTTCACCGCCACCAGGGACGTGCCGTCCGGGTACCGGCGGATGGTGCGGTTGCAACCGGCCTGGCGGGGCGGCGTGCGGAACCCCGGGGCGGCCAAGCCCCGGGCGTGGGCGGCCGCGGCCAGCCACCGGGCCGTGCCGGCAAAGTCGGGCCGGAGGTCGTTGCCTGGCATGTGGCCATCATCCCAGGGGGGTGTGACATCTACCCCGTCTCGCCGTCCTGCCACTTCTCGGGGGCGACCGGGACGCTCACCGAGCGGACGACCACGGCGCCGACCTCGTTCGCGGCCCGGAACCGCAGGCTGACCTGGCCCGCGTCCGCCGCCGCGGCCTCGGCCCGGAAACGGAACCGCCGCACGCCCTCGCCGACCGCTTGGTCCAGGAGGGTGACCTCCGGGCGGGGGTTGGCCCACACCCAGGGTTCCTCCGTCGACTCGGGCAGCGACACCTCGAACAGGCAGCCGGCCACCACCCGCACCTGGGGCTCGATCCCGTTCGACATGGGTGCAGCGTAAGGAAGTCGCCAGGCTCGTGCCGTCAGGCGTCGAACGTCCACCTGGTCGGCGACCCGGTGAAGTTCTCCTCGACCAGGCCGAACACGACCTCGGGCTCGACCCGGAACGAGGCGTTCACCGCCGGATCGAGGAACTCGAGGCCGTAGGCGGTGGCGTACTTGCGGTTGAGGGCGTCGAGGAACGGGCCGATCCCGTCGAGCTCGGTGACGAGGGCGGCGGTCCCGTGGACCACGACCGGCTCGGTCGGGATGTCGGTGGTCATGGTGCACCGGGGGTCGGCGGCGAGGTTGCGGGCCTTCCTCGATCGCCCGCTGCTCGAGAACCACAGGGCGCCGTCGAGCCACACGCCCCACACCGGCATGACGTGCGGCCGCCCGTCCGGCAGGATGCTGGCCACCCAGTAGTCCCGGGCGGTGGCCAGCCGTTCCTCGGCCCACGACCATGGCAGCAACCCGCCACCGTCCGTGGGGCCGCGCGTGCCGTACCCCGGCATGAACGGCCTGGTGGCCCGCGGCTGCCTCACCCTGTCGGCCCTCGGGCCCGTCAGCGCACCAGGCTCGGCGCCTCCCGCGCCCCCGTCGGGCTGCTCGGCGCCGGCCGGCGGTTGGTCAGCGAGACCAGCAGGAGGACGAGGCCGACCACGGCGACGCCGCCGACCGCGGCCAAGGCGACCTTCGCCGCGCCGGACGTCCCCCCGCCGACCCGCTGCAGCTGCACGTCCACGGTGAAGAGGTCCTGGGTCTGCGTGAGCTGGTTGCCGTTGCGGGTGTCGTCCCACCCGACGACGAGGAACTTGTCCGTGGACGCGATCCCGGGCGGCACGTTCACGTCGTAGCCGTTGGCCCAGATGCCGATCCGGCGGTCGACGATCTGGTCGGTGATGCGGGTGTTCTTCGACCAGGTCGACCCGTTGTCGCTCGATGACGTGTAGTAGACGTCGTTTCCGCGAATCCCGGGGTCGTTGCGGGAGTCCCACCACGCCACGTCGACCCGGCCGTCGGGAGCCACGCTCAGGTTGGGCGCGATCTGGACGGCGAGCTGCTTCGGGTCGTCGTCGTTGATGGCCTTGCCTTGCGTCCACGTCTTCCCGCCGTCGGTCGAGCGCTGGTAATAGGTGTCGGTGTTGTTGGCGATGTTCGGGTCGCTCGTCCCCTCGTAGACCACGTGCAGGGTCCCGTTCGGCCCGCCCTTCGGGCTCCAACGGATCCGCTGCGAACCGAACGTCGACAGGCCCTGCTGGAACGGGGTGATGGCGGAGGCCGTGTACGTCTTGCCGTGGTCGGTGGACTTGGACAGCCACACCGCGGGTACCGGCGCCGGCGTGATGTTCGAGCTGTGGGTGATCCACGCCACGTAGACGTTGCCCTTGTCGTCGACCGTGAGCGACGGGTTGCTCCCACCGAAGTTCCCCGCCTGGTCGGGTTGCGCCGCCTTCGAACCGGCGGGCGCGGCAGGCGGGGGCGGTGTGCCGGGCAGGGTGGTCGTCGTCATGAGCGCGGCGGCGCGGTTCTCGGGCTGGGCCCAGGCCGGGGCCGAGACGTTCACCGCATCGGAGAACGTCTTGCCCCCGTCCGTGGAAACCGCCACCTGCGGTTCGCGGGGGCGCAGGTTGGGGGCCACCGACGTCCGGTACTCGGACCGCCAGGCCACGTAGACCACGTCCTCCTTGCCGCTGGTGTCGACGGCCAGGTCGGACACCGGGCGGGCCGAGTCGGTGTTCGGCGGCTGGAGGGGTCGGGTGTTGTGGACCACCGTCGTCTTCCAGCTGTCGCCCATGTCGTCCGAGCGGGCCACCAGGACGCTGATGTTCCCGTTGTTGACCCCGCCGTCGGTGTCGTCGTAGCCGTTCAGGCCGTAGTACAGGGTGTGGTTGCGCCCGAAGGCGACGGGAGCCATGTCGATCCGCCCGCTGATCACGAAGCAGACGGGGAACGCGGCGGTGGCGGGAGATGCGTCGAGCACCTTCCAGCTATCGCCACCGTCCGTCGACCGCATTAGCCCGCACCGGCGGGTGCGCGCCTCCACGAAGGCCATGACCACGTTCTGCGGGTTCTCCGGGTCGACGGCGATGGACGGCGACGTGTACGTCCGGGCTGGGTCGACGTCGCCCTTCGTTGCCTGGACGGGCTGGGTCAGCCGCTGCCCACTGGGCGCGGCTGTGACGGCGCCCGCGCCCAGCAAGGCCAGCGTCGAGCCGAGCAACCCAGCCGCCGCCACCCGCCGCCGCGCCACGGTCGATGGCTTGGAACAGACCCGTGCGAACATCGCTGACGACCCCCCCGGTCCCCGCCGCGGATGAAGTATCGCGCCGTCGTTGGTCTCACGAAAGGGTGGCACCCGGAGCTGTCCCATCTCCCGTTGACCGCCCCTCCGCCGACCAGCTCCAGGCTCGCATCCGACAACACCACCGAGGCGCCCGGTCAGTATGCCGAAGGCAGATCAAAGCATCGCCGGTGCTCGCTCGACCCTGACGAGCCGGCAAGAGGCCTCTGATCAGGGCTTTCAGGGGTTCGAAAGCCCTGTCAGGGACGGCGGAGGGGGTGGGATTTGAACCCACGGTGAGGTTGCCCCCACAACGGTTTTCGAGACCGTCCGATTCGGCCGCTCTCGCACCCCTCCGGAGCCGTCCAGGCTAGCCGGTGGCAGGCGGCCGCCGGGCGGCGAAGAACTC
>DATJHJ010000172.1:0-12519 GCA_035494015.1 Acidimicrobiales bacterium | reverse complement strand
GACAGCACGGTGGCCCGGATGCGCCAAGGACCGTTGCGGGAGCGGCTGGCGGGCGTGGGTGACCGCATCGCCGACGGCGTGCAGGAGTGCTGGCGCATCGCCTGCCAGGGCAACAACCTGCAGACCGCGTACTGGCAGCTCGACGTGAAGTCGATCCAGATGGACCTGGCCCAGCTCCAGGCCGAGCGCAAGGCGGCCCACGGCGACAACGACCACACGGCGTCGCTCGACCGCGCCATCGAGGCGGTGAAGTCGCAGTTGGTGTCGGCCGAGCGCATCCGGTCGGTGGCCGAGGACGCGTCCGACCGGCTGCGGGTGCTCGACGCCCAGCTCGACGAGGCGGTGGCCCGGGCGGTGGAGCTGTCGGTGCAGGCCGACGACGTGGGCGACATCAGCCCGCTCGGGAACGACGTGGACTCCCTCGTGGGCGAGCTGGAGTCGCTGCGCCAGGGCCTGGAGGAGACGCACGGCACACAGGGCGCGGCCGGGACCGCCGCGTCATAGCATGCCCGCATGTTCAAGCTCCTGCGGCGTACCTGGCACTACCTGACGGCAGCCCTCACGGGGAAGTTCGACGAGCTGGCCGACCCCAAGGTCCAGCTAGAGCAGGCCATCTACGAGGCCCAGGACCAGCACCGCCGGCTCACCGAGCAGGCGGCCAACGTCATCGCCAACCAGAAGCAGACCGAGATGCGCCTCAACCGGGCGATGGAGGAGCTGGAGAAGGTCAACTCCTCCACCCGCCAGGCCGTGATCATGGCCGACGACGCCACCAAGAAGGGCGACACGGCCAAGGCGGCCGAGTACACGCGGGCGGCCGACGCCTTCGCCAACCGACTGATCGCGTCGGAGAAAGAGGTGGAGGGCCTCAAGCAGCTGTCACTGCAGACCACCCAGGCGTCCGACCAGGCCAAGGCGGCGGTGGCGCAGAACTCCACCGCCCTGCAGAAGAAGCTGGCCGAGCGCCAGAAGCTGTTGAGCCAGCTCGACCAGGCCAAGATGCAGGAGCAGATGAACAAGGCCATGGCCTCGCTGAGCGAGTCCGTGGGCCAGGACGTGCCGACCTTCGACGAGATCCGCGACAAGATCGAGACCCGCTACGCCCGGGCCCTGGGAACGACGGAGATCGCCGGGCAGTCGGTCGAGCACCGGATGCTGGAGGTCGAGCAGGCGGCCATGAACACCGAGGCCACGGCCCGGCTCGATGCCATCCGGGCTCAGCTCGGCATCTCGCCGGCCTCGTCCGCGGCCGCCGAGCCCTCGGCCATCGGCGAGGGCGTCCCGAACCCCGAGGCCGAGCCCTCCGCCTGATCGAGTTGCTCCGGGGGCGCCCGTAGCCCTCGGCGGACGAGCGCGACGCCGACGACCAGGCCGGCCCCGGCCAGCACCGCGCCCACGACGATGACGCCGAGGAGCTGGGACCGGGCGGTGTGCTGGGTCGGTGCCCGGTCGAGCGAAGGGTCGCGGGGGCCGAACCGGGCCACCAGATCCTGGTACCGGTACGACGGGTGGGCCGGCACGGTGTCGAGCACGAGCTGGTCGAAGCGGACCGGCAGGGTTCGCCACACCGTTGCCGCGGCGTCGTCCGGCGACGCACCCCCGGGCGGGTGGCCGTCCACCCGGGCCACCACGAGCCCGGCGCCGGAGCGAACGGTGACGGACACGCTGCGGTAGCCGGCGCGTTCCAGGGCCCGTCGGGAGGCCCGGTAATCAGCGCCGCCCCCGCACCCGGCCAGGCCGAGACCGCACAGGACGAGGGCGGCGACGCGCCTCACGAGGCGGTGACGACGAGGTCGTCGCGGTGGACGACCTCGTGAGGCGTGCCCTCCGGGAGGTCGCCGGTGCGGCGACCGGCGGTGGTCCGCAGGTCGCCCGCACTCACCCGTACCAGCCCTTTCGCGAACACCGACCCGGCGTCGTCGGCAATCTCCACCGCGTCACCGGCGTCGAAGTCTCCCGAGACGCCGGTCACTCCGACGGGCAGCAGGGACGTGCCCCGCTCGACGAGCGCCCGGCGAGCCCCGTCGTCGACGTGGAGGACGCCCTCGTAGGGCTTGGCGAAGGCGATCCAGAGCTTGCGGGCGGCCAGGCGGCGGTCCTTCGGGCGCACGACGGTGCCCACCCCCGGCTCACCGGCCACCGCGGCGGGGAGCACGGCCGGGCGCTCGGCGGCGGCGATGACCGTCCGGATCCCCGACCAGGACGCCATCTTGGCCGCTTGGAGCTTGGAGGCCATGCCCCCGCTGCCCCGGGCCGTCCCCCGGCCGCCGGCCATGCGCTCGATCTCGTGGTCGAACTCGACGATCTCCTCGATCAGTGAGGCGTCGGCGTCGAGGCGGGGGTCGGCGTTGAACAGGCCGCTGGTGTCGGTGAGCAACACCAGGAGGTCGGCGTAGATGAGGTGAGCGACCAAGGCGGCCAGGTGGTCGTTGTCGCCGTAGCGGATCTCGTCGTCGGCCACGGCGTCGTTTTCGTTGATCACCGGGACGACGCCCAGGTCGAGCAGGCGGACCAGCGTGTCCCGGGCGTGGAGGTACTGGGAGCGGTGCATGAAGTCGAGCGGGGCCAGAAGCACCTGCCCGGTGACCAGGCCGTGGCCGGCCAGGGCGGCGTCGTAGGCGGCCATCAGCCGGCTCTGGCCGACCGCGGAGACGGCCTGCAGCGTGGCCACGTCGACGGGGCGGGCGCCGGTGAGGCCGAGGGCGGGCAGGCCGGCGGCAATGGCGCCCGAGGTGACCACCACCACCCGGTGACCCTGGCCGCGCACCGCCGTCACCTCGGTGGCCAGCTTCTCGATGGCCCGACGGTCGATCTCGCCCCGCTCGTCGGTGATGGAGGAAGTACCTATCTTGACGACCACGTTCATGAGATTCGGACGTTCATCGCCGCCGTCGGCGCCCCTGCACCTCGATCTCCTCGTCGGCGTACTCGAACTCCAGATCGCCCACCCGCACGAGGTCGCCGGCCCGGGCCCCGGCGCGGGCCAGGGCCCGGTCGACCCCGAGCCGCCGCAGGCGGTTGCGCACGTAGTCGAGGGCTTCGAGGTTGGTCAGGTCGTTGACGGCCACCGCCCGCTGCGCGGGCCGGCCCAGGACCACGTAGGCCCCGTCGTCGGCCCGCTCCACTTGGACGCCCTCCGCCTCGGGCCGGTGGACGATATAGGTATCGGGCCTGGCCTTCGCGTCGCGGGCCTCGGCGACCATGGCCATGGTCCGGTGGAGCAGGTCGGGCAGGCCGGCGCCGGTGACGGCGGAGATGCGCAGTCCCTCCCAGCCCGAGTCGTGGGCCACGTCGGCCTTGGTGCCGACCACGAGCCGCGACCGGTCGAGCAGCTCGGGCCGGTACCGGCCCAGTTCCCCGAGCAAGACGCGCTCCTGCTCCTGGGGCGGCGTCTCGTCGGCGGCGGCCAGATCGACCAGGACCAGCAGGACCCGGGCCCGCTCGATGTGGCGGAGGAACTGGTGGCCGAGGCCCCGCCCCTCGCTGGCCCCCTCGATGAGACCGGGGATGTCGGCCATGACGAACTCGTTCCCGTCCACGACGACCACGCCGAGGTGCGGTTCGAGGGTGGTGAACGGGTAGTCGGCGATCTTGGGCTTGGCGGCCGACACTCGGGAGATGAGGGTGCTCTTGCCCGCGTTCGGGAAGCCGACGAGGGCGACGTCGGCCATGAGCTTGAGCTCCAACCGCAGCCACCGCTCCTCCCCCACCTCGCCCTGCTCGGCGAAGGAAGGGGCCCGGCGGCGGTTGGACAGGAAGCTGGCGTTGCCCCGCCCGCCGCGGCCGCCCTGGGCGGCCAACCAGGTGTCGCCCTCGGACGCCAGGTCGGCCAGCACGTTGCCGTCCATGTCCTTGACGATCGTCCCCTCGGGCACGGCCACCCGGAGGTCGGCGCCGGACGCCCCGTGGCGGGCCTTCCCGGCCCCGTGCGCCCCGCTCGCCGCCCGCCGGTGGGGGTGGTCCCGGAAGGCCAGCAAGGACGCCGACTCCCGGTCGGCGTAGAGCCACAGGTCGCCGCCCTTGCCGCCGTCGCCGCCATCGGGGCCGCCCTTGGGCACGTGGGCCTCCCGCCGGAACGACACCGCGCCGGCCCCGCCGTCGCCACCACGCACGGACAGACTGGCCTCGTCGACGAACCCGGACATGGGAGCAGGATAGGGGCAGGCCGTCGACCTCCCTGCCTGGCAGAATGATCGGCGTGTCCGTTGGACCCTCCCGCCACCGGTTCACGATCGACGAGTACGAGGCCCTCGGCCGCCTCGAGGAGTTCTGGCACGGGCCCCGGCTGGAGCTCATCGAAGGGGAGATCGTCGAGATGACGCCGAGCGGACCGGATCACGCCGGTGGGGTGAGGTGGCTGAACGCAGCGTTGGTGCCCCGCCTCGGCGACCGGGCGGTCGTCAGTGTTCAGAGCCCCCTGCGGCTCGGGGACCTCTCCGAGCCCGAGCCGGACGTCACGGTGCTCGTCCCCCCGCTCGACCGGTACCGCCACCGCCACCCGGTCGCCGAGGACGTTCTGTTCCTCGTGGAGGTGTCGAACTCGAGCCTCCGCTTCGACCGGCAGACGAAGGTCCCCCTGTACGCCCGCCACGGCGTGGCCGAGGTGTGGATCGTGGATCTGGCCGGCGAGGCGGGGGAGGTGTACTGCCGGCCGTCGGCCGTGGGCTACGGCATGGTCGAACGGCGGGGGCGGGGCGAGACGGTCTCGCCCGCCGCCTTCCCGGACGTCGAGCTCAACGTGGACGAGTTGCTCGGGTAACCCCTACTCGGAAGGGATGACGTCGACCAGGCGGCGGCCGCCGCGGTGGCCGAACTTCACCTTGCCGGCGGCCAGGGCGAACAGAGTGTCGTCGCCGCCCCGCCCGACCTGCTCGCCGGGGTGGAAGTGGGTGCCGCGCTGGCGCACGATGATGGCGCCCGGGCTGACCACGCCGCCGTCGTACACCTTCACGCCGAGGCGCTGGGCGGCGGAGTCCCGCCCGTTGCGGGTGGAACCCCCACCCTTGGTCTTCGACATTTCTAGGCCTCCTGGGCGCCCGGCCCGCTGATACCGGTGATCTCGATGGTGGTGTAGTGCTGGCGGTGGCCCCAGTGCTTGCGCTGGTTGCTCTTGTTCTTGTACTTGAAGCCGACCACCTTGGGGCCGGAGGCCTCCCCCACCACCCGGGCGGTCACCTTCGCCCCGCCGAGGCTGGCGGCGCCGGCGGTGACGGCCTCGCCGTCGACCAGCATGAGGGGCTCGAAGCTCAGCTCACCTTCGGGCGGGGACAGGCGCTCGACGTCGAGGCGCTGGCCCTGGGCCACCCGGTACTGCTTGCCCCCGGTCTTGATCACGGCGTACATAGCCTCATCGTAGCTCGGCGGGCACCCGGGTCCTTCGGACCACGCCCGCCGAGTGCCGATGGGGGCCCCTGCCCCATCGGCGAGCCGGAATGCTGCCGGATTCGCCGGAGCCCTATAAGAGACTTTCGTCGAGAATGATGCCGCGGCCGTTGCAGGTCGGGCAGGTGGCGGAGAAGGACTCGACCAGGCCCTCGGACACCCGCTTGCGGGTCATCTGGACCAAGCCCAGCTCGGAGATGTCGAAGACCTGGGTGCGGGTCTTGTCCCGGGCCAGGCAGTCCTTGAACAGCTTGAGGACCTCCTCCCGGTTCTTGCGGATCTCCATGTCGATGAAGTCGATCACGATGATGCCGCCGATGTCGCGCAGGCGGAGCTGGCGGGCGATCTCCTCGGCCGCCTCCAGGTTGTTCCGGAAGACCGTTTCCTCAAGGTTGAACTTGCCGACGTTCTTGCCGGTGTTGACGTCTATGACGGTCAGGGCCTCGGTGCGCTCGATGATCAGCGACCCGCCGGACGGCAGCCAGACTTTGCGGTCGAGGGCCTTGTGGAGCTGCTCGTGGACGTGCTGGCGCTCGAAGATCGGCAGGGACGGGTCGTCGTACAGCTCGATGCGGTCGGCCAGCTCCGGGATGAGGGCGGCGACGTACTCGTGGACCTCCTCGTACAGCGCCACGTCGTCGATCAGCACGCCCCGGTAGTCCTTGTTGAACTCCTCGCGGATGACCCGCACGGCCAGCGGCGGTTCGCGGTAGAGCAGCGTCGGACCGTTCGCCCGGGCGGCCAGGCCCTCTATTTGGGCCCACTGGCGCAGCAGGCGCTCCACGTCCCGGCGCAGCTCCTCGGGCGTCGCCCCCTCGGCCGCGGTGCGCACGATCAGGCCCTGGCCCGCCGGGCGGACGTCGTCCAGGATGCGGCGCAGGCGCTTGCGCTCCTCGTCCGACAGCCGCTTGGAGATGCCGTAGGTCGAGCTGTTCGGGATCAGGACCACGAACCGCCCGGCCAGGCTGACCTCCTGGGTCAGCCTGGCCCCCTTGGTCCCGATCGGGTTCTTGGTGACCTGGCACAGGACGGTCTGGCCCGGGCGCAGCAGCTGCTCGATCCGCACCGCGTCCTTGCCTCCGGGGCCCTTCTCGTCCACGTCCTCGGCGTCGTACTGGATGTCGCCCCGGTACAGCACCGCGTTCTTCGGCGTGCCGATGTCGACGAAGGCGGCCTCCATGCCGGGCAGGACGTTCTGGACCCGGCCGACATAGATGTTGCCGTGGATCTGGGTGGCGTCGTCCGAGGGCCGGGAGACGTAGTGCTCGATCAGCGAACGACCTTCGAGGACGGCGATCTGGGTGGCCTCGGGCCGCACATGGACGCACATCTGGTAGCGGCCGACCGGCTTGCCCTTGCGCTCCCGGCCCCGGCGCCGCTCGAGGGTCTCCTCGTCGAGCTGGACGGGGGCCTCGTGCTCGGGCGTCCCGTCGACGGCCTTGCCCGGGCCCACCCCCGCTCCTGCGCCGGCGCCCCGGCCCCGGCCACCCCGGCGGCGGCGTTTGCGACCGGCGTCGTCGCCCTCGCCGTCAGCGTCGGTGGCGCCGTCGTTGTCCGGAACGGCGGCCGGCGACGCCGGCGGAGCGGACCCCCGAAGGCGCGGGGGGCGGCCCTGCGGGGCGGGCCGGGTGTCGCCGATCTTGGGCCGGCGGACCAGGGCCCGCGCCGCGCTCTCCGCCGACGGGCGCCCCTCCTGCGGGGGGTCGGGCAGGTCGGGGGCGTCGGCGGGGACGCCGTCGGTGGGAGCCGGAGCCGGCCGACCACCAACCGCCGCGGTGCCGCCCGCCGTCTCCGTCGTGGCCGGACGGCGGGCCCGCCCGCCACGCGAGCCGCGGCGGCGCCGGTTCCCCTGTGTGCGACCCTCGCCGCCCTCGCCGGAGGGGGCGACCTTGTCAGTGGGTGACGCGGCGCCCTGGGGAGCGGCGGCGGGCACGGCACGAGGCCGCTCCGCCGGGTCGGGCGGGGAGCTGGGAACGGGGTCGGACATCGGGGAGGTCCCTTCTGGTGGCGCAGGCCCAAAGGCGTGCGCGGCGCTCGTCGCGGGCGGCGGGGGAAGGCCCCCACTGCGCGCCGAGGCGCTCGATCGTCTGCCGCTCGCCGGCGGAGGCGGCGAGGAGGCTGGAGAGGAGGTGGTGGCGTCGTGCGCCGGCGACCGGCCCGGGCGGAAGTGGGGCCACGGGGTGCCGGAGCCGGCGATTGCCCCCGATCGTGCGCAGGGTCGTGCCCACGAGGAGGGCGACGAGCTGCAGGCGGAGGCGGAGGAAGGGCATCGGTCGGGCGCATGATAGCGCCGATGGCCAGATTCCTGTTAGGAGGGATCTAACCGAAGCGGCGCATGTGGACGTTGAGGACGAGCCCGACGCCGATGAAGCTGGCGATCATGGCCGATCCGCCAAAGGACATGAAGGGCAATGGAATGCCGGTAATAGGCGTGATGCCCATGGTCATGCCCATGTTCTCGAAGATCTGGAACACCAGCATGGCGACGACGCCCACGCACAGCAGCCGCCCGAACTGGTCCCGGGCCAGCACCGCCGCCCGCCACACCCGCCACAGCATCACCCCGAAGAAGCCGAGCAGCGACACCCCGCCCAGGAAGCCGAGCTCCTCGCCGACGGCCGTGAAGATGAAGTCCGTGTGCTGCTCGGGCACGAAGGACAGGTTGGTCTGCGTCCCCTGGAACAGGCCCCGCCCGCCGATCCCCCCGGCGGCGATGGCGATCTGCGACTGGCGCAGGTTGTAGGAGGACCGTTGGCTGTCGGCCTGAGGGTCGAGGAAGGCGGTGAGCCGGTCGCGCTGGTAGTCCTTCAGCATCCCCAGCTGGACCACGGCGACGATGGCCGTCAGCCCGATCAGGGACAGCACGGCGATGTGGCGGGGCTTGGCCCCGGCGACCAGGAGGACCGCCATCAGCACGGCGGCGAAGACCATGTCAGTGCCGAGGTCGGGCTGGACGTAGATCAGGGCCATGGGGACGAATGCGATTCCCAGGGCGGCCAGCAGGCCGCCCGTCTCCAGCTCACCGCGGAAGCTGGCGCACACCGCGGCCAGGGAGATGATGAAGACGAGCTTGGCCACCTCGGACGGCTCGAACTGGTACGACCCGATCTGGAACCAGGCCTGAGCGCCCCGCCGTGACGTCCCGAGGGGCGAGATGACGAGCAGCAGGGTGAGCAGCGCCCCCCCGTAGAGGATCGGGGCGAAGTCGCGGACCCGCCGGTAGTCGACCAGAGCGGCGACGGCCATGGCCACCAGCCCGATGACCAGGTAGATGGCCTGGCGCTTCAGGTAGTAGCCGGGGTCGAGGCCGGCGTTGGCCTGCTTCGACCGGGTCGACGAGTAGACCATCAGCAGGCCCATGGCGGCCACGCCGACCGTGGACAGCAGCAGGGTCAGGTCGAGGTGGCGCCAGGGCGCGGCCGGGTTCCGGGGGGCTTGCACCTCAGTCGGCTCCGGCGACGCGGTTGACGTTGGCGAGCGGGGCGACGGGGGCCACACCCTCCTTGGCCGCGATGCCCTCGAGAACCCGACGGGCCACCGGCGCGGCGGCCGAGGCACCGAGGCCGGCCTGCTCCAGGATCACGGTCACCACGTACCGGGCGTTGTCGGCCGGTGCGTAGGCGGTGAACACCGACGTGTCCTGCTTGGGCGGCGCTTCGGCGGTCCCGGTCTTGCCGGCCACCGGGAAGGCGGCGAGCGGGAACCCGGCGAACGCGCCGAAGGCGGTGCCCTTGGGGTCGTTGACCACGCCCTTGAAGCCCGCTTGCAGCGGATCGCGGATGGAGGCGGGCAGCTCGGTGCGGCGGACCACCTTGGCGTCGACGGTCCGGATCACCTGCCCGTTGATATCGAGGACGGCCTGCCCGACGTGCGGGGCGTAGACCGTGCCGCCGTTGGCGAAGGTGGCGTAGGCGTTGGCCAGCTGCAGCGGGGTGACCACCGTGTCCCCCTGGCCGATGGCGACGTTGACCGTGTCACCCGTGTACCACTCGGGGTGCGGGAAGGCGTCGGGGTTGTCCTTGTGCAGCCGCTCCCGCCCGGCGGGATCGGAGACCCTGCCGTCGGCCTCGAAGGGCAGGTCGACGTCGGTGTAGTCGCCCATCCCCAGGGACCGGGCAACGTCCTGGATGGCGGCCTGGCCGAACTTGCCCCGGCTGTCCCAGAACCGCTGGCCGAGCCAGTCGAAGAAGACGTCGCTGGAGACCGTGATGGCCTGGGTCACGTTGACGTACCCGTTCTTGGCCCCGCGGGCGTTGGACACGGTGAGGGGCTGCTCGCCGGTGATCGTGTAGCTCCCCGTGTCGTTGAAGGTGTCCTTCGGGGTGATCAGCCCGTCCTTGAGGGCGGCGACGGCGGTGGCCAGTTTGAACGTGGACCCGGGGGCGTAGAGGCCCTGGATGGCCCGGTTGTTGAGCGGGTAGTTGTTGGCCGGGTCGTTCAGCTCGGCGAACCGCTTGACCGAGATGCCGTTGATGAACTCGTTGGGGTCATAGGTCGGGTTCGAGGCCATGGCCAGCACGGAACCGTCCGTGGGGTCGAGGACGACCGCCGATCCCCCGGGGGCCAGGAACGGCTTGCCGGTGAGGAAGTCCGTCGACCTGCGGGCCAGGTCGAGGCCCTGGGCCAGGGACTCCTCGGCCAGGCGCTGGATGTCGATGTCGATGCTCAGGCGCACGTCGTGGCCCTGGACCGCGGGCTGGTTGCCCAGGGAGCGCTGGACCCGACCGGTCGAGTCGACCTCCAGCTTCTCGATCTGGGGGGTGCCCCGCAGGTCGGCCTCGTAGGTCAGCTCCGCCCCCGACTTCCCGATCGTTTCCCCCGCCCGGTAGCCGTCGTTCTTGTGGGCGGCCAGCTCCTTGTCGTTGATCTCCCCGACGGTGCCCAGCACGTGGGCGGCCAGGGTCCCGTTCGGGTAGATCCGCTCGGTCAGCTGCAGGCCCTCGATGCCCGGGAAGTCGGCCTGGTGCTCACGGACGTAAATCAGCTTGTCCTTCTGCACGTCGATGGCCAGGGGGACGGGCTTGAACTGGCTGTAACGCTCGTCGGCCAGCCGGTCCTTGAGGTCGTCGAGCTTGGCGCCGAGGAGGTCGGCGACACGGGCGAGGACGGGAGAGTCCGCCTTGACCTGCTCGCGGTGCGCGACCAGGGCGAGCACGACCCGGTTGTCGGCCAGGACCTTGCCGTTGCGGTCGAGGATGCGGCCCCGCGGCGCCTCGGTGTAGACGAAGACGACGCTGTTGTGCTGGGCCTCGACCTTGTACGTGGGCGAGGCCAGGATCTGCAGGTACCAGAGGCGGGCGAGGAGGGCGCTGAACAGCGACAGGACCACCATGCCCAGGATGGCCAGCCGCAGCCGGGAGGTGTCCTTCGTCATGAGGCCAAGGGCGCGCCGCTCTTGAGGGAGCCGAGGGACCAGCTGACCAACTTCACCGCCACGGGCGCCAGGACGCCGTTGGTCACCCCCACCACGAGGGCGATGGTAACCAGATGGGCGGTCAGCATCGGTTCACCGAGCACGGATCCGATGAGGGCGTAGAGGATCTCCCCGGCGATGCAGGCGGCCGCCGCGGTCAGGACGGGGATGTACCAGGCGGAGCGCAGGACGCCGGTGTTGGCCACGCCCACCCCGTAGCCGACGAAGGTGAAGACGAGGGCCGAGAGGCCGAGGGGCGTGGGCAGGAACAGGTCGATCAGCATTCCCGAGGCGAAGCCGAGGGTGGCGCCCCGGATCGGCCCCGCGGTGATGCCGCCGGCCACGGCCAGCAGCAGCATGAAGTCGGGCATGACCCCGAAGATCCGCATCCGAGCCAGCACGCTGGTCTGCAGCAGCAGGGCGGCCAGCAGCATCACCGGCATCCGCAGCCGCGGATCCTCTCTCACGGGGAGGGGGTCCAGAGGAGGACGCGGACGAATTCCAGGCTGACCAGGTCGACGCTCGGGTCGATCTCGATGTCCTGCTGGAGGGCTCCGGGGGCCGATTTGGCGCTGCGCACCCGGCCGACGGGGATCTGGGCCGGAAAGAGCCCCTTCTCCAACCCGCTGGTCACCACCGGCTCGCCTTCCGGGACGGGAACGGTGGTGTCGATGAGGTCGAGGGGCAGGGGTTGGCGCCCGCCGGCCCCCTTGGCCACGCCCTGTTCTCCGGAGGTGGCCAGGCGCACCCCCACGTTGGACGACGGATCGGTGATCAGCAGCACGGTCGAGCGGAGCTTGGACACCGACGTGATCCGCCCCACCAGCCCGGCGTTCGTCACCACGGGCATGCCGACGGCGAGCTTGGCGTCCGACCCCCGGTCGATCGTCACCGTGAGCTGGAAGTTCGTGGGTGCGTTGGAGACCACCCTCGCCGGCACCGACGCCAGCCCGCCGGCGTAGTCCAGGCCCTGCAGCTCCAGCAGCCCCTGGCGCTCGCGGTCGGCGTCGGCCCCGCGGATGGCGTCGGCCCGGGCCTCGTCGAGCTGGCGGCGCAGCTTGGCGTTCTCAGACTTCAGGTCGCCGTAATGGGTGATCGTGTTGAAGAACCCGGCAACCGGCGAGACGACGCGATCGGCGGCCGACTGCACGGGCGCGAAGGCGTCGCGGGCCGACCGTCGCACCGACTCCAGCGCACCGTCGCCCGCGCCGCGGTAGTCCAGGGTGAGGACGGTGATCGAGGTGAGAGCGAGGAGGACCAGCACAAAGCGGTGTCGCCGGGATTTCCGGTAAACCGCCACCGCTACCTGTCGTTGTTGCCGGAGAGCACCTGCCGTAGGACGTTGAACTCCTCGAGGCACTGGCCTGCGCCGAGGGCGACCGAGAAGAGGGGGTTGTTGGCGATGACGATGGGCATGCCGGTCTCGCTCTGCAGCCTGACATCGAGGCCGTGGAGGAGGGCGCCCCCGCCGGTCAGGACGATGCCGGCCTCCATGATGTCGGCGGCCAGCTCGGGCGGGGTCTTGTCCAGCGTCACCTTCACCGAGTCGACGATGGCCGTCACCGGCTCGTCGATGGCCTTGCGGATCTCCTCGGTGGACGTGACGATGGTCTTGGGCAGCCCGGTGACGAGGTCGCGGCCGCGGATCTCGGCCCGCAACTCCTCCTCCATCGGGCAGGCCGAGCCGAGGGCGATCTTGATCTCCTCGGCCGTGCGCTCGCCCA
>DATJHJ010000171.1:0-2913 GCA_035494015.1 Acidimicrobiales bacterium | reverse complement strand
GTAGGTGGCGTCGGCGCCGGCGAACCGCTCCCGCTCGGTCTTGCGGCCCACCAGCACGGGCAGGGCCATGACCTCGCGGGCGAAGTCCTCGTACACGTCGTGGAGAATGCGCAGGGCGTACGCCCGGGCGTCGTCCTGGGACGCGTGGGCGGTGTGGCCCTCCTGCCAGAGGAACTCGGTGGTGCGCAGGAAAATGCGGGGGCGCAGCTCCCACCGGACGACGTTGGCCCACTGGTTGATCAGCAGGGGCAGGTCGCGGTGGCTCTGCACCCACTTCGAGAAGAAGACGTTGATGATCGTCTCGCTGGTGGGGCGGACGACAACCGCCTCCTCGAGCTCCCTGCCACCGGCGTGGGTGACCACGGCCAGCTCGGGGCTGAACCCCTCGACGTGCTCGGCCTCCTTGCGCAGGTACGACTCGGGGATGAAGAGGGGGAAGTAGGCGTTGCGGGCCCCGGCCGCCTTGATGCGCCGGTCCAGCTCGGCCTGCATCCGCTCCCAGATGGCGTAGCCGTAGGGGCGGATGACCATGGTGCCCCGTACCGGCCCGTTCTCGGCCAGCTCGGCCTTGGCCACCAGGTCCTGGTACCACTTGGGAAAGTCGTCGGATTGGGGCGTCAATACCGCTTTGGCCATGGGTCGCCGAGGCTACCGTCAAGGGGTGGGCACCCGAGTCCGTTTCTCTCCCGCCCCCACGGGCTACCTGCACGTGGGTGGGGCGCGGACGGCGCTGTTCAACTGGCTCTACGCCCGCCACGTCGGCGGCACGTTCGTCTTGCGCATCGAGGACACCGACGCGGCCAATTCTCGCGACGAGCTGATCGAGGGCATCGAGCGGTCGCTGCGCTGGCTGGGGATCGACTGGGACGAAGGCCCCCACCGCCAGTCGAAGCGGGTCGAGCTGTACGCCGAGGCCGTCGCCCAGCTGCTGGCCGGCGGGCACGCCTACTACTGCGACTGCACTCGGGAGCAGATCGAGGCCCGCACAGGGCCCGGCGGTGGGGCGCGGTACGACGGCTGGTGCCGCGATCGCGGGCTGACCTCGGGCGCGGTCCGGTTCCGCTCGCCCGACACAGGCCAGACCGTCGTCCCCGACCTGATCCGGGGCGACGTCGTCTTCGAGCACTCGACCATCGAGGACTTCGTCATCCAGCGCACCGACGGCTCGGCCGTGTTCCTGCTGGCCAACGCGGTGGACGACGTCGACATGGCCATCACCCATGTGATCCGCGGCGAGGATCTGCTCCCGGCCACCCCCAAGGTGCTGCTCATCCGGGCCGCCCTCGGCGCCGCGGACGTCCCCGTGTTCGCCCACCTGCCGCTGATCGTCAACGAGAAGCGCCAGAAGCTGTCCAAGCGGCGCGACGACGTGGCGGTTGAGGAGTACCGCGAGCGGGGATATCTGGCGGACGCGATGCGCAACTACCTCGTCCTGCTCGGCTGGTCTCCGGGGGGCGACGAGGAGATCATGGGGTTGGAGCGGATGATCGCCGAGTTCGACATCGTCGACGTCAAGCCGTCGCCCGCCTTCTTCGACGTGAAGAAGCTCGAAGCCATCAACGGCGAGTACATCCGCGCCCTGCCCGTCGCCACCTTCGTGCGCGACAGCCTGCCTTGGCTGGAGATGGATCCGCCGTGGCCGCCGGAGCAGTTCGACCTGGCCGTGTTCGAGCGCGTCGCCCCCTTCGTGCAGGAGCGGGCCCGGGTGCTCTCCGATGTCCCGGCCCTGGTGGACTTCCTGTTCCTCGACGAGCCCAAGACGGATCCGGACGCGTGGGAGAAGGGAGTGGCCCGGGTCCCCGTCGCCGGGGACCTGCTCGACGACGCCCTGGCCGCCTACCACGAGTGCGACTGGAACCCCGCCGCCCTCCACGAGGTCACGGCCGCGCTGGGCGAGCGCCACGGGCTCAAGCTGGCCAAGGCCCAGGCCCCGATCCGGGTCGCGGTCACCGGTCGGACCGTCGGGATCCCGTTGTTCGAGTCGCTGCACGTGCTCGGCCGGGAGCGCACCCTGGAGCGGTTGCGTCGAGCTCGGGAGCGCCTGTCGGCCCCGTGAGGCTGTTGATCAAGATCGCCCTCGCCCTGGTGGCGGTGGTGGTCGTGTACGTCGGGGTGACGTTCGCCCAGGTCTGGTGGGCCGCCCGCCACGACCAGGCCCGCCCGGCCCAGGCCATCGTGGTGTTCGGGACCGCGCAGTACAACGGGCGCCCGTCGCCAGTCCTGGCCGCCCGGCTCGACCACGCCGTGGACCTGTACCGCCGGCAGCTGGCCCCGGTCATCGTCGTCACCGGCGGCAACCAGCCGGGCGACAAGTTCACCGAGGCATCGGCGTCGGCCGACTACCTGCTCAAGCGCGGCGTCCCCGACGAGGACGTCCTACGGGAGGTGTCGGGGACCACGTCGTGGCAGTCGCTGGCCGCCGCGGCCTCGTTCCTCGGCGACCGGGACATCAAGGACGTCCTGCTCGTCTCGGACCCGTTCCACTCGTACCGCATCCGCGCCATGGCCTCCGAGCTCGGCCTCGACGGCTACGCCTCACCGACCCGGACCAGCCCGATCCACGGCATGACCGAGGCTCGTTACATGGCCCGCGAGACCGTGGCCGTCGCCGTGGGCCGGATCATCGGGTTCCGCCGCCAGGCCCGGATCGAGAGTGTGGTGAAGTCCCGGGCCTAAGGGTGATGTGGACGCGCTAGGCTGATCCGGCCCAATCGGGGGTGGTGTAATCGGTAACACAGCAGGTTCTGGTCCTGTCGTTGGGGGTTCGAGTCCTCCCCCCCGAGCCAACCGAGTAGCTTGCTGCTCCGGTCGTGGCCCCATCGTCTAGTGGCCGAGGACACCACCCTCTCAAGGTGGAGACACGGGTTCGAACCCCGTTGGGGCTGCCAACACCTGCGCGTCAGTGTGCGGCTG
>DATJHJ010000170.1:0-9934 GCA_035494015.1 Acidimicrobiales bacterium | reverse complement strand
AGCACCCGTGGCCTGGCCATCGAGACCGTCGCCCGGGCCCTCAACGTCGGCCTCGAGGAGCTGCTCGAGTGCTTCTCGGCCGAGGAGCTGGCCCGGTCCTGCTTCGCCCACAGGGCATCGCCTCCCTCGGCGCCGCCGCTGCCCACCGGCCAGGGCTTCGCCGCCTTCGTGACCGCACTGCCCGCCCGGGCCGACGAGCTGCTGCGGTTCCCGGGCGCCGCCCACCTGCGCAACGAGGACGCCTTCGCCTACCTGTTCGCGCTGGAGCGGGAGTACCCCGGCCTGGAGATGCTGGTGGCCGACGAACCCCCGCTGCTGTTCCTCGACGACGAGGACCGCAGCCGCTGGACCGAGGGCATGGGTCTGTCGCCCGAGGACGCGGCCACCTTCCGCCAGCTGTTCGCCGACTACCAGGCCCACTTCCGCGCCCTCGCCCTCAGCGGGCGCAAGCGCTACCAGGTGGTGCTGAACCGCCAGACCTTCGCCGCCTTCCTGTCGAACAAGACGCCGGCGAAAGCCGCGGCCCTGGTCGACGACATGATCGCCGTGCTCCACGCCGCCACCCTGTTCCAGATGCTGCTGGTCGACTACCCCAGGGCGCCGGAGGAGCTGGAGATCATCTCCCGGCACACGGCCATCCCGCCCGACTTCGCCGACACCCTGAGCGTGGTCATCCGCCAGACGTCCCGCAGCTCGGCCACCGTCGAGTACTCCCTGATCCCCATGCCCCAGACCTACATGTCGCTGCACCGGGACATCGCCGAGGCCAACCGGGCGTGGTCCATCGGGCTCGACCAGTACGAGTCCCGCCACCGGCTGGCCGGGGGCTCCGACTGGGCCCGGGCGTCCAACGAGACGACCACCCAGCTGCTCAAAGAGGTGCTGGCCAGTCTGGGCTAGCCCGAAGTTCGGGTTAGCGTTTTCCCGGTGGACCTCGACGCTGCGCTCCTCAACCTGCTCTGCTGCCCCAAGGACCAGGGGGCGCCCCTGGCGCCGGAGGGCGAGGCGCTCGTGTGCCCGACCTGCGCCAGCGCGTACCCCGTGGTCGACGGGATCGTCGTCTTTCTCACTCCGGAGCAGCTGTCCGAGCAGGAGGCCCGGGAGCGGGACTTCCGCAGCCAGGAGAGCGAGTGGTACGACGACATGTACGTCGGCTACACGGATCTGGTCGAGGTCCCGACCGTCGTCAAGCGGCTCGGCCGGCCGTTCGGGCCGATCCTGGACGCCGGCTGCGGCACGGGGCGCATCACCGAGGCCCTGGTGCCGCTCGGCCAGCCCGTGGTGGCCGTCGACTACAGCGAGGCGTGCCTGCGCCGGATGCAGAAGCGCACCGCGGGCGCCCGGGTCCTGCCCGTACAGGCCGACCTGCGCCACCTCCCCGTGCGCTCGGGGGTGATGGCCGCGGCCATCTCC
The DNA here is from genome assembly GCA_035494015.1 of Acidimicrobiales bacterium. GTDB lineage: Bacteria > Actinomycetota > Acidimicrobiia > Acidimicrobiales > AC-14 > CADCTB01. The sequence continues at coordinate 8,521 of DATJHJ010000170.1, read as the reverse complement.
ATCGAGGTCCACCCCCACCTGCGCGACGGCGACCGCCAGCGGTACCTGGCCGAGCTGGCCCGGGTCATGGCAGTCGGGGCGCCGCTGTCGATCTCCACCCTCAACTACAACCTGATCTTCCGGGCCTGGAAGGCGTTCGGCAACGCCGGGGCGCAGCAGGGCGAGCACGTGCTCGGCAACGACTACCACTACCGGCGGTTCGACCGGGGCGAGTTCCGCCGGGAGCTGGCCGCCGAGTTCGAGGTGGAGGAGCTGACGGGCATCCGCAACATCCCGGCCCGCAGCCTGGCCGGAGGGGTGAGCAAGCTGGGCTGGCGCCGGGGTGGCGACCGCCTGCTCGCCGTGCTCACCGAGCGGGGCTACAAGGTCGACCACCTGCTGGAGCGCACGGCGGTGGCCGGGATGGTGGGGTTCTTCTGGCTGGCCCGGGCGGTCAAGCGCTCCGCTTGACCCGCACGCTCGGGTGGCCGGGCTCGGGGGAGATGAGCAGCAGGATCCCGCCCCGGCTCACCGCCTGGTAGGCGCCGATCTGCCCCCAGGGAAGCGCCGGCGCCCCCGGATCCACCTGGACCTCGGCGTCGGGCAGGCGCCCGAGCAGGGTTCGACGGAGGGCTCGCCAGGCTCGCACTGCTCGACATCTTGGTTCGCCGGAGGCCACGAAGGGTGCATACCCCGCGCGGGCCACTCGCATAGAGTCCCCGCCATGGCCACCGAAGAAGAGCTTCAGCAAGGTTGGATCAACACCCGACTGGCGGTCCTGCAGGCCATCGAGGTCCAGGTCGGGCAGGGCAAGGTGACGGCGGACACCGCCGCCCTGGCCCTCGACCTCGCCGAGGCTTATGCATGGCTCACCCGCCCGGACCAGTCCCACGGCAAGGGGGCATAGGCCGCCGGCCGCCGGCCCCGAGCGCCAGAACCGTGAGGGCCTGGACCGGATGGTCCAGGCCCTTCGCGGGTTGCCAGTTCGAGGGTTGTCCCTAGCGCGACGGTGCCGGCGGACCTCCCGGGTCGCTCCCGTCGCCGACGGTCTCGCAGTTGACCACGGTGTCCAGCCCGAGGCCACCCGAGCACACATCGGTGTTGGCCGACGTGTCGATGGCCGGGTTCGGCTGGGGCGGGATCCGGTTGGGGTTGTCGCCGTTGACGTAGTCGTTCCCGTCGGCGCCGACCAGGTCGTCGCTGCCGAAGTTGCCGTACAGCACGTCGTTGCCGTCGTCGCCGACCACCACGTCGTTCCCCGGCCCGCCGAAGGCGTCGTCGTCGCCGGGGCCGGCGGCGATCACGTCGTTCCCGCCGTTGCCGATGAGGGTGTCGGCCCCTTCCTCGCCGAGCACGGTGTCCCGGCCGGCGGACGCGAACACGAGGTCGTCGCCGTCACCGCCCAGCAGCACGTCGTGGCTGCCGGCGGAGGCGGCCGGGTTGGCGGTCTGGACGTCGCCGACGATGATGTCGTTGCCGCCGCCGCCCTCGATGATGTCGTCGCCGCCGTTGCCGCAGATGATGTCGTCGCCCTCGCCGCCGAAGATCACGTCGCGGCCCGGGCTGCCGACGATGACGTCGTTCCCCGGCGTCCCGACGATGGTCCCGGAGCCGGCGATGGTGGCCACCGCCGGTGGGAGGGACGGGTCGAACAGGCAGGTGGCCCCGTTCCCCGGCCCTTGCTCGGCCCCCGCCGCATGCAGGAACAGGGGCGAAATGACCAGCAGGGGGGCACAGAGCACGGCCCCCAGCCGCTTGCTCATCAGCATCTCCTCGCCTATGGGATGGTGACGGGAGGCTACACCGCAGCCGGGCCGGCGGGGAGGAAGTCTCCTCGGGAGACAACGCCAGGCCCAGTGTGCCCGGAGCGGGAATCGAACCCGCAAGCCCTCACGGGCAATGGTGTTTGAGACCATCGCGTTTGCCGATTTCGCCATCCGGGCGCGCAAAAAGGTGGAGCCCCGAGGAAGTTCCGCTTCGTCCGGCCCGAGAGCCGGTCTCTGCGTTGCCCCCTTGGGACTCCGAGGCTCACTGTAAGGATGGCCCTGTCGCCTGTCAAGGGATTGTTGTCAGACCCCCCACGCGGGAGCGGCGTCGAGCAGGAAGCGGCTGACGGCGAGGCAGCGGTCGAGGAGGTCGCACAGCAGCTCCTCGCCGGCGAGCACCTTGGCCAGCGACACCTGCTGGCGGGCGACGATGGTCAGGCTGCGCTCGGGCGCGTCGGTGACCGAGCCGAACGAGTCGATGGCCGAGACCTCCAGCGGCAGCTCGGGGCCGCCGACCCCGGCCAGGTCGGTGGCCAGGACGAGCAGGTCCGGCCCGCTGGGCAGCGGAGGCAGGGCCCACGTGAACGTCAACGGGAACTGGAACTCGTCCGGCGGCTCGTCCTCCTCGGGCAGCCCGGCGACGACGTCCTCGAAGGCCAGCAACACCCTCGGCTCGACCTCCAGGGCCAGGTGCAGGTCCAGCGGGCCGCCGCACCCCTCCTCGGGGTGCAGGTCGACCTCCCAGACCTGCCGTAGCGAGTACGTCTCCACGAAGTGGCGCTCGTCGTGGACGTGGAAGCCGTGGTCCACGGCGTGGTCCTTGAGCTCGGCGACGTATCCGGCTACGTCGATGGCGGCCAAGCACTACCTCCTGGAAGGGGACGAAATCGGAGTCGAGCGTAGGGGATCAGCCACTACTACCGTTCCCCTTGACCGCGGCGGCGTCCTTTCCGCCCCCGTCCGTCTTGGTGGAACCGGCCAGCAGGTTGCGGGCCAGCTGGAGGCCGGCGACGCCCTGGGACAGGGCCTGGGCCAGCGCCTCCGACAACCCGGCGGCGCCATTGAGCACGATCATCTGGTCGATAGAGCCGAACGGCTTGGCCGCCGCCTCGACGATCGCCGGCCACTGCTCGGCCAGCTGCTGGCCGATGACCGCGTCCTGGTTCTCGGCCAGGGCGTCGGCGCGGGCCTTGATGGTCTCGGCCTCGGCCATGCCCTTGGCCCGCACGGAGTCGCCCTCGGCCAGGCCCCGGGCCCGGGTGGCGCCCGCCTCGGCGTCCCCCCGCAGCTTGACCGACTCGGCCTGGGCGCCCGCCTCCAGCCGGACGTGCTCGGCCTCGGCACTGGCCTCCACCTTGACCCGGTTGGCGTTGGCCTGGGCCGCCAGCTCCACCTCCTGGGCCTTGGCCTCGGCCGCCGAGATGCGCGAGTCCCGCTCGGCCCGGGCCAGCGTCACCTTCTGGTAGGCCTCGGCGTCGGCCGGCTTGCGCACCTGGGCCTGCAGCCGCTGCTCCTCCAGCTGGGCCTGCAGCTCCGCCACCTTGGTCTCCTGGACCACGACCTCCTGGCGCGCCGACGCCTCCGAGAGGGGGCCGGCCTGGCGGGTGAGGGCGGCGGCCCGGTCGATCTCGGCCTGGTAGCCGGCCTGCTTGATCTGGCTCTCCCGCCGGGCCTCGGCCTTGAGGGCGTCGGCCTGCTGCTCCTGCTCGGTGGCCTCCCGGTCGGCGTGGGCCTGGGCGATCCGGGCCTGGCTGGCCACCGCGGCGGCGTGGGGTCGCCCGAGGTTCTCGATGTAGCCGGTGGGGTCGTCGATCTCCTGGATCTGTAGGGAGTCGACGATCAGGCCCAGCTTCTCCATCTCCGTGCCCGACGACTGGCGGGTGAGCTGGGTGAGCTTCTCCCGGTCCCGGATCATCTCCTCCACCGTCATGTTGCCGACGATGGCCCGCAGGTGGCCGGCGAACACATTGTGGACCCGGGCGTCCATCTGGTCCTGCTGGTCGAGGAACCGCCGGGCCGCATTGGCGATGGACGTGAAGTCGTCGCCCACCTTGAAGATGACGACGCCCTTGATCCCCAGCGGGATGCCCTGGTGGGTGACGCAGTCGATGCCCAGCTCGGCCTCACGCAGGTCCAGGGTCAGCCGGCGGACGGTCTGCACGCCGGGCACGACCAGCGTGCCCTTTCCGGTCACGATCTTGAACCCCAGGCTCTCCTGGACCGAGTCGCTGGGGACGTTGGCCCGCAGCCCGGAGATGATCAGCGCCTCGTTGGGCTCGGCCACCCTCCAGCAGGCCTTGAACAACACGATGGCCAGGACGACGGCGACGGCGATGCCGATGAGGACGGTCATGGGAGAACCTCCAGGAAGAGAGCGCTACATGCGGGCCACGACCACGGTCCGGGGCGGGTAGTACTCGACCACCACGATCCGGCTGCCGGTGGCCATGGTCTCGTCCGCATCGGACGCGTAGGCGTGGAACGCCTCACTTCCGCCGCGAACCGGGATCATGACCTCGCCGACCTGCCCGGGACCGATCGTCCCGGTCACCCGGCCGACCTTTCCGACCATTTGGTGGTCCGGCACCGATCCTCCCGTACGCCGTGCGCGCTCCCTCAGTGTCGCACTGTCGTGTCGCTAGTGGGTTGTAGCGTGCCAAAGGGTGAGGGACGACGAGCTGCGCCAGATCCTCTCGGAGACGGTTGCCGCCGTCCGGGAGGCGCTCGATGCTTTGGGCGACTGGGGGCCGGCGGGCACCCGGCCCGGCCAGTACCGCTCCGACATCGTCGCCGACAAGGCCGCCCTCGCCGTGCTGCGGGGCGCGGGACTGGGTGTGCTCAGCGAGGAAACGGGCCCGCACGATGTCGACCGGGACCTGATCGTCGCCCTGGATCCGGTCGACGGGTCGACGAACGCCGCTCGCGGCATTCCCTGGTTCGCCACCAGCCTGTGCGTCATCGACGGGGACGGGGCCCGGATGGCTCTCGTGGTCAACCAGGCCACGGGCGAGCGGTTCGAGGCGGTCCGGGGTGGGGGAGCACTGCGCAACGGGATGGCCACGGCCCCGACGGCGTGCGAGCGGCTGGACGACGCCGTCCTCGGCCTCACGGGTTACCCGCCGGAGGACTTCGGCTGGCGCCAGATGCGCTCGCTCGGTGCCGCCGCCCTGGACCTGTGCGCAGTGGCCTGCGGGCACCTCGACGCCTACGTCGACTGCAGCACGCATGCCCACAGCCCCTGGGACTACCTGGGCGGGATGCTGGTGTGCCAGGAGGCGGGGGCGTCGGTCGCCGAGGCGGGGGGCCGTGAGCTGGTCACCCTCGGGTGGGCCGACCGCCGGGTCCCTGTCGCCGCCGCCACTCCGGAGCTGTTGGCCCAGGCCGTCGACGCCAGGAGCCGCTTCCCGCTGCCGGCCACCGCGGGCTAGCCGTTCGTGGTGGCCCGGGCCCGCCGGACCCAGACCGTGCTGCTGGCCGCCTACAAGCGGCTACCCCAGCCCGCCCGCATGTTCCTCGTCCGCCGGGCCACGCCGTCGTTCCATGTGGGCGCCATCTGCGTGGTCGAGCGGGCCGACGGCCACCTCTTGCTCGTCCGCCAGTCCTACCGCCGGGACGGGTGGGGGTTCCCGGGTGGCCTGTTACGCCGGGGTGAGGAGCCGGCCGACGCCGCCCGGCGGGAGGTGCACGAGGAGCTGGGGATCGACGTCGAGCTGGACGGCCCCCCCGTGGTCGTCGTCGACCCCGGCCAGCGGCGGGTGGACGTGATCTTCACCGCCCGCCTCGCGTCCGGCTCCGCCGAGCCCGAGCGCAGCCCGGAGTCCCCAGAGATCACCGCCGCAGGGTGGTTCCCGCCCGCCGGGCTGCCCGACCTGCTGCCCGAGGCCACGTCCGCGCTGGTCCAGCTCGGCCGGGCCTTCCCCCCGATGACCCCGCCCCCTGCGCCCGGTAGCGTGAAGTAGGAAACGGGCGCTTAGCTCAGCTGGCAAGAGCACATCCCTTACAAGGATGCGGTCGGGGGTTCGAGTCCCTCAGCGCCCACGAGACGGACAAAGACGCAGTTCAGAGGGGGTAAGCCCCCGAAGTCGGCCCTTGGCGGCCGACCTCGTGCACATCCGTGCACCGCCAGGGCGGTCACGTCCCATCCCTCACACCGAACCGGCGCGGCCCAGCCGCTGGGGGCCAGGTCACCCAGCCGCCCGATGATGGCGTCGAGGTCCCGCATGGTGGCGGTCCCGGTAGTCTGGGCATCCACGGTGACCGGCTTCTCGACCCGCCTGACGTCGTCGACCGTCATCGCTTCGCTGCCCCGCGCAGGTCGTCGCCGACGACCGCCGGGCGACCGCCTGATCACCATCGATTCAGAAGGCGGGGCGAGGAGGACATCCCAGGAGCGGCTCTTCGTCCAGTGTGGCCGGCTCATCCTGAACGCCGGCTCTTCGGACAAGTCACCTCGCGGCCCCGACGACAACCCTAGGGACCCGGAACCGAAGTCGCCGTTGTCAACGCCGAACTCAACCTAGTCACGGGTGTCGTTATCACCAGGATTCAGCGCTGCGACCGAGACCAGCTCCAGCGGCGGCTGGACAAACGGAGCCGTGGCTGCCCGAGGCGTCGAGGCGACGGGTGGGCTTCCAGCGGCCGCGCCGGCGAACGTCACCGTGAATATCCAGACGTGGAAGATCGCGCCGGGGACGATCTCTGCCACCGGTGCGGGGAGGGCGCCCGAGAGGCCGAGCACGCAGGCGGCGGTGTCGGCCCAGAACAACGCGTAGGCCAGCCGCCGCCACGACCCGGGTTGCTGGCCGGCGGCGAAACGCCACATGAGCAACGGCAGGGAGGCGCCAAGGCCGAGGGCGCACGTCGTGTGGATCCGGCTGGCGGTGAGGTCGCCGCCGATGGGGACGAAGGCGGCGACCATCTGGCCGGCCAGGCCGGCGAGCATCACCGTGGAGAAGCCCTTTCCCACCGGGTACCGGGCTCGTACGTACCCGTGGAACGCGATCAACAGCACCGCCGGCACCGCGAGCCCGACCCCGAAGAGCACCGCCGACCGGGGCTGGGTGCCCATGTAGCTCAGGGGCCGGTCACCCAGCAGGTTGAACCGGGTCAGCGCCGCGGCGGTGAGCAGCACGGTCCACGACGTGGCGACCGCGGCAACCCCGGTGTACTTGCGTGAACTCCGCATCACCGAGTGTTCGATAGAGGACCGACCGGCGTATCACTGTCCGGCCGCGCTTATCGGGAACTTCTACGGTGGGGGCGCGTTCTGTCAGGTAGAACCCGGGTCGCCGATAACTGCGACTATGGGGACAGGCTGGAGGTGCCACCGAGCCCATCGCCCGCTGAGAGCTGTAGCCGGAAGTCGAGCAGACCGTCAACGAGACGGCGGTCGCATGGCAAGCTGGGCGGCCGACGGGCGTGCACGGCCGCTGTCGATTGAGGTGGCGAGAATGTCGGCGGCCGTTCCACCCGGGGGGACGCTGACTCTGGCGTGGCGCCTGCGCCGTCAGAGGCGCTGACGGCGGTGCCCGGCAGCCGGCGATCAGGGCGGCCCTCGACTCCCGGGATCGCCGTTCCCTTGGGGACAGGTGGGCGGGGACGGCCCGATCGACGTGCCTGATCTGACCTTCACCCGGCGTGCCAGGGCAGGTGAGGAGGTGTCCGGTGGGCGACCGACGCCGTAGTGATCGAAGCTGCACGACGTCGGTCTAGCCTCCGATAGGTGCACCGGATCTTCACGACCAGCGTCGCCGACGTCTATCCCCACTACGTGGCGAAGGTCGAGCGCAAAGGCCGTTCCAAGGCCGAACTCGACCAGGTGATCGAGTGGCTCACCGGATACGACCAGGGCGCATTGCATGAACGCCTCGAGGCGGGCACGACGTTCGAGTCGTTCTTCGCCGAGGCGCGGCTGAATCCGAACGCTTCGTCGATCACCGGGGTCGTGTGCGGCGTTCGGGTGGAGAACATCGAAGATCCGCTGATGCAGAAGATCCGGTATCTCGACAAGTTGGTCGACGAACTGGCCAAGGGCAGACCGATCGAAAAAGTTTTGCGCGCCTGAACGAACCCGCGGAGAAGCGCCACACCGTCCCGACGTTCGGGGGCGGGCGGCCGACTCTGGGGAGTCGGGATTATGGGGGGGGTCAGCACCATCCGGGACGCACCGCGGGCAATTCAACAGGCACTCACTCGACCCGCGTAAGAAAGACCCAATTCTGCGGTCGGACCAGGAGCACGACGAGCCCGACGAACGGAATCCACCCGAACCGAGCCCTGCACTCGAACTTGACGACCTCGTCGGGGTATCCGTGGTGCACAGGAACACGGCGCACCGCGCCCTGATGCGTGCCCTATCGGTTGTCCCCGAAGATGCGTCGGACCCGCGGCCCGGGTAGCCACAGTGTGCGGGTCGGGGCGACAGGGCTGGATACCTTGCGGTGCAGCAACCTCCGATCCTTGTTCGAATCGAGATTCGCCCATAACGGTCGATCAGGAGCGCTACCGCCGCCGGCACAAGCCGGTGTCCGTCGGTTGATTTCTGCGCTGAGGGGTCCGGCGGTAGCAATCGGTGCAGACCGGGGTCCGTCCAGTCATCCGTCCAATCACCGCGGAGGCGGGCGAGCGGCGTTTCCCGGTGCCGAACCTCGGCCGGCCGCCCAACAGGACGAGGTCAATCGGCGGTGCCCCGAGCGACCACCCATTGGTGGGGCTGGCCGGTGATTTCGGCGAGGAGCTCGAAGTCGGCGTCGTAGTGCAAGACGACGAGGCCGCGC
>DATJHJ010000169.1:0-7985 GCA_035494015.1 Acidimicrobiales bacterium | reverse complement strand
GGCTCGCGTCAACGTCACCCGCGCCCTGCGGGGGGCCATCGCCCGGATCGAAGAGGTGCTGCCGGCGCTCGGCCGCCATCTCGACCGCTGCGTGCGGACCGGGACGTTCTGCGTCTACGAGGCCGACGGGCAGCTGCGGGTGCGGGTGGAGCCGTCAGGCGAACCCGCCGAACCCGCCCTGCGGTAGGCCTGAAGGGCCAAGCATCTCAACGGCTGCCGCTAAGCCCTCTTGAAGACCCCGAGGACCTCACCGACCGCCAGGGGGTCACACGTGAACGACCTGGAGGGCTGGATCGAGGGTTCGAAGATCGTCGGGGTCGGACGTGACGACAAGTTGAACCGCTCTCCGAGCGCAAATGACGACATGGGCGTCCACGATGTCGGCGGTGCCGCTCGCGGCGAGAAGCCGGCCGACGCTCGTCGCATCAACCCGGTCGAGGGGGACGACATCGGTGGTCGGCTGGCGGGCGAGGCGGGCGAGACGCACGTGGCCGGCCGGCGACCGGACGACCTGCGCGAGCGCCGTCGCCGGGACCGTGACCCGGGCTCCGGTTTCGCGCGCCCGGGCCAGCAGGACAAGGACCCGGCGGTCGTCGCGTTCGAGGGCGATGAGGGCCCCGGCATCCAGGGTCACGCCCGCCATCAGGCGGCGGTGTTGGCCGCTGACGTACTACCGAGGATCCCGTCAGCCCAGACGCGTTCCTCCTCTGAGAGCGTGCCCCCCGTCTGGCGGAGTGCCTCGGCCAGGAGCGCGCCCCAGCCGGCCACGTCGTCGAGTGCGACCTCGACCGAATGCTGAACGAACCTCGACACGCTCGGGGCGGACCCGGACTCGACGAGCGCCCGAATCCGCTCGAGTTGCGTCTCGTCGAGAGTGACGGTCACCTTCTTGGTCGCCATACCATTCACCATACTCCCGGCCGCCAGAGAAGCCATGTCGAGAGCCCGCCGGAAGGCGGGCTCTCGTAGTACCTCGACCGCCGGGCGATAGCGTCACATGCGTGACGGACGAGCGATCCGGCGGCAGCGTGTTCGACGCCGTCGGCGGCCAGCCGTTCTTCGTCGACCTCGTCGAGGGCTTCTACGCCGGCGTCAGCACCGACTCGCTCCTGCGCCCGATGTACCCCGAGGATCTCACCGACTCGCGGCGCCACCTGGCCGCGTTCCTCGTCCAGTATTGGGGCGGGCCGCCCACCTACTCGCAGGAGCGAGGCCATCCGCGCCTACGGATGCGGCACGCACCCTTCGCCATAGGAGAGGCACAGCGCGACGCCTGGCTGCGCCACATGCTCGCGGCACTGGACGTGGTGGCAGCCGTCCGCCGGCCGCCCGAGGAGGCGGTCGCCCGCATCCGGGCCTACCTGACCGACGTGGCCGACTTCCTGGTCAACACCCGCTGACTCCGTCAGAGGCCCGTGGCGGCGGGGAGGACCCGGCAGGGCAACACACCCCGGGGCCGGAGGGTGGCGCCGACCTCAAGCTCGGGTTGGTCCGTGAGGCTTTCCAGCCGGTAGGCGCGGACCACCGTGGCCACGGCCACCACCAGTTCGGCCATGGCCATGTGCTGGCCGATGCAGCCGCGCGGGCCGCCGCCGAAGGGCAGGTGCGAGTACCTGCCGGCCTGCGCGTCGTCCTCGCCCTCGCCCCGGCGACGGTCGAAGCGGTCGGGGTCGAAGCGGTCGGGTTCGGCCCAGACCTCTGGGTTGTGGTGGATGCCCCAGACGCTGACGGCCACAATGCGCCCGGGCGCCACCTCGAGCCCGGCGATCTCGGCCCGGTCGCGGGCGTGGCGCACGATGGTGTGGCCGGACGGGTACAGGCGGAGGGCCTCGTTCACCACATGAGCCGTGAGAGCCAGCCGGTCGAGGTCGGCGGCGGTGGCCACCCCGTCGCCGAGCACGGCACGGGCCTCGTCACGTACCCGCTGCTGCTCGGGCTGGTGGCGGCCGAGCAGATGCAGGGCGAAGGCCAGCGTCGAGCCGGTCGTCTCGTGGCCGGCGACGAGGAAGGTGAGGGCCTGGTCCCGCACCGCGGCGTCGTCAAGGCTGTCGCCGGTCTCGGGATCGCGGGCGGCAAGCAGGAGCCCGAGCAGGTCGTCCCCGCCGGCCTCGGCCTGTCGACGCTTGGCGATCAGCTCCTCGACGACCCCCCACAACCGCCGCCGGTGGCGGTCGGCACGGCGGTTGGCCCGGGTGGGCCACCCGTGGGGCACCCGGATCGCCGACAGGGCCCGGCGGGCGGAGTAGTCGCTGAGGAACGGAACGGTTTCCCGCAGCACGGGGACGAGCCGCTCGACGTCGTCGCCGAACACGGTGCGGCCGAGGACGTCGAGGGCGTAGTGCATGCCGGCGTCGTGGACGTCGACCTCCCCACCCCGCCCGGCCGCCTCCTCCCACGAGGCCACGAGTCGGGTCGCGGCGTCCGCCATGTCGCCCACGTGGGCCGCGACGCGCCGCCGGGTGAACAGCGGCGCGACGGTCCGCCGGTCGCGCCGCCATTTGTCGCCCTCGCTGGTGATGAGACCGTCGCCCATGACCCAGCGGAACTCGTCGAAGGCGGGAACCTCCTTGTCGTACGCCGCAGCATCGGTGGCCAGTACCTGCCGGGCATCGTCGGGGCGGAAGAGGGTGTCGAACTCGATGCCCACCCTGGGCGGCCCGACGCGGAACCGGACCACGTTGCCGCCGTGCTCCTTCAGCGCCCGGGCGTAGGTGCCCAGCTGGTCCCGCCGGAAGTCCCGGGCCGCGCCGAGCAGCCAGGAACCGGCGACCGTCGGCGGTCGGCGTGCCCCGGCAGGCTGCGGTCGGGTACCGGCGGGCCCGTCCGCCGCCGTCCCGTCAGGGATCGCCACTGTCCATCGAGGCGCCGACGTGCTCGGTCAGCCACGTCGTCAGGGGGACCGCGGCCCGGAGGACATCCACGATGCGGTCCTTTGCCTTCGCCGTCCGGAGCCAGCCGCCCACGGGCCACGCGTGCCACATGACCAGCCCCTTCGCCCGCAGCAGCTCGACGCGCGGATGGTCCTTCGGATAGCCCCTCGGCGCCGTCTTGAGCGCCTCGTACGGCCCCGCCTCGTGGCCGGCGGCACGAATTTCGTCGACCGCGGCCTGCAGAGCGGGACCGGCCACGTCGTCGATGACGGCGCCGCGGTACCGGTCCAGTTGGTCGGGGGCGAGGTGGACCATCCCCCCGCCGGCCCGCAGCTCCTCGGCCGAGAGGGCGACGTACCCGGCCGGGCCGACCAGAGCGGCGATGTTGGTCTTGTACGGCGACTTGTCGGCGCTGAAGCGGACGTCCCGGTAGGGACGGAAGATGCGGCCGGGGCCGAACTCCGGCTCCAGCTCGGCCAGCAGCGCCTCCATCGGCGCCCGCACGGCCTGCTGGTAGACGTCCTTGTGCGCCTCCCACCACGGCTTGGAGTTGTCGGCCTCCAGCTCCTCGAAGAACTGAACGGCCTCGGCCGGCCAGCCGCGGAACGCCATCGTCAGAAGGTCGGGCGGGCGTTGCCGGCCCACGGACGGTTGGCGGCCCAGTGGTCGAGGATCTCGTCGACCTCGCCGGGCTGGAAGTGCCGGTCGTAGTACGGGCGCATGCCGCGGCGCTTGCCCACCGCCGCCAGCGGTGGCAGCAGGACCCGCTGGACGGCGGGCGGGGGGACCTTGAACTCGGCCACGTCGCGGTAGAAGGTGCCGATCACCGCGCCTTGGAGGAGGCGGGGGCGGCCCTTCTTGTCCGTCTTGCCCTCCTGGGCCAGGCCGGCGAGGGTGGCCAGGATCATCTCGATCCCGAGGGCGGGCTCGGCCTCGCCGATGGTCTCCGCCGGCTCTTCGCCGATGACCCAGAAGTCGTGCCACACACCCTTGGGCAGCAGGACGGAGTCGCCCGCCCCGTACTCCCGCTTGTCCTTGCCGACCTGCACGCAAATCCGGCCGCTGAGCACGGTGATGCGCTCGTCCTGGTGGGGGTGGCGGTGGATGCCGGGCGGGCGGGTGCCAGGGGGCAGGTGGCCCTTGCCCTTGACCAGGGCACCGCCGGTCTCGCCGCCCCGAACCATGGACGACCACACCTCCCCGGTCACCGGGTTGCTGATGGTGCGTTCCTCGGCCATGACCATCCTTTAGCACGCCGAGCGCGGCTTCGCTCAGGGGCGGAACTGGGCCAGGACGGCGTCGGACAGGGCGGGCCAGGCCACCTTGGCCCATGCCCCGAAATCGGCCCCGCTCAGGGCGACGCAAGCCATGCCGGCGGCCGGGTCGACCCATAGGAAGGAGCCGGTGCGGCCGAAGTGGCCGAACGTCGCCGGGGAGTTGGTGGCACCGGTCCAGTGGGGCGACTTGGCGTCGCGAAGCTCGAAGCCGAGCCCCCAGTCGAGGGGCGAGTGGCGACCGAAGCCAGGCAGCACGCCGGCTAGGCCCGGGAAGGCGACCTGCGTCGCCATGGCCAGCGTGGGGGCGGCGACGACGGTGGGGGAGAGGAGCTCGGCGGCCAGGCGGGCCAGGTCGTCGAGCGGCCCTTCGAGCCCGGCGGCGGCGGAGCCGGTCAACCGGGTGCCGGTCATGGCGAGGGGCCCGAGGACGGCCTCGTCCATGTACTGGGCGAAGGGCAGGCCGGCGCGCCGAGCGACGTGGGCGCCCAGAACTTCGAAGCCGGCGTTGGAATAGATGCGCAGGCGACCGGGTGCGGCCAAGACCCGGTGGCCCTCGAACCCGAGACCCGACGCGTGGGCCAGCAGGTGCCGGACGGTCGACCCCGGTGGCCCTGCGGGCTCGTCCAGATCCACCACCTCCTCCTCGACCGCGACCAGCGCGGCCAGGGCGGTGGCCAGCTTGGTCACCGACGCCCACGGCGAGGGAAGCCGGAAGTCGCCCCGCCGGTCGAGCACCGCACCCGGCCCCAGCACCGCGGCGGCGGCGTCCGGCGACGGCCAGCCGTCGAGGAGGTCGAGGGCGCGAGCCGTCAGACGACGGTGCCGCGGTGGTCGTCGATCAGCTCGGTCACCGCGCCGAGGAACGACGACCGGCCACCGCGGATGAAGTCGTAGGGGAAGCCCAGCTCGATGGCGCTGGCCTCGTCGAGCCGGGCCCGCTGCTCCTCGGTCAGCTCCACGTCGACGCAGCCCAGGTTGTCCTGCAGCTGGCTGGCCTTGCGGGCGCCGACGATGGGGATCATGGTGGGCGACTTCTGGCGGACCCAGCTCAGCGCGACCTGCGAGGGGGTGGCACCGATGTCCTTGGCCACGTCGATCACCGCGGCCGCCACTTCCAGCTTCTGCTCGCTCACCCCGCCCCAGCTGTGCAGGCGACCCTGGGTGTCACGGTCGGCGTTGTACTTCCCCGACAGCAGCCCGGTGCCCAGCGCCCCCCAGGCCGTGAAGGACAGGTCCAGGTTCACCGACATGGGCAGCAGCTCCCGCTCGGCGTTGCGCTCCACCAGGCTGTACTGGGACTGCAGGCCGCTGAAGGCCGTCCAGCCCCGCTCCTCGGCCAGGGTGGTCGCCCGGGCCACGACCCAGGCCGGGGCGTCGGAGATCCCGATGTAGAGGACCTTGCCGGCGCGGACCTGGTCGTCGAGGGCCCGCATCATCTCCTCGATGGGAGTGAACGTGTCCCAGATGTGGACCCAGTAAATGTCGACGTAGTCGGTGCCGAGCCGCCGGAGGCTGGCGTCCAGGGCGGTGACCAGGCTCTTGCGGTGGTTCCCGCTGCCGTTGGGATCCTGGGCGTCGAGGCTGAGCGTGTACTTGGTGGCGATGACGAAGCGGTCCCGGTCGTCGCCCACGAACTCGCCGACGAGACGCTCCGCCGTGCCGTTGGTGTACCGGTTGGCGGTGTCGATGAAGTTGCCACCGGCCTCGGCGTAGGCGTCGAACATGGCTCGCGACTCGTCCTTGTCCGCCCCCCAACCCCAGTCGGGGCCGAACGTCATGGTCCCGAGCGCCAGCTCGGCGACTCGAAGCCCGGTGTGGCCGAACAGCTTGTAGCGCATCCGATCTTCTCCCGCGTCGACCCGACGACAGTATGTCCGGTGCCGAACGGCCGGCCGTCGGGTTAGGATCGCCGGCGGCGGTTCTTCCCCTGTGGCTGTGAACGAGGTGAACGTGGACAAGCGCTTGAGATCTGCGGCGAGGCACCGGGCATCCGGTGTGGCGGCGGCATTCGCGGCTGCGGCCCTGGCCTTTGCCGCCGCGGCCGCGCCGGCCGGCGCCCAGGTCGGCGGGAGCGGGGCGGCCACCGGGGCCGCCAACGGGGGCTCCGGTGGCGCTTCCACCGTGACCATCAACCCCACGGCCACCTCCGGGAGCACGGGCGCGGCCACGTCGCAGTCGGGCAGCACGAACACCGGCAACACCGGTGCCGCCTCGTCATTGGCCGAGTCGGCGCCCGTCGCCCAGGCGGGGGACTCTGGTCCGACCGGCAGCACCGGGGGCGCCTCGTCGTCGCCCACGGCCAGCAACACCGCCATCCTCGGCTCGGCCACCGTCGTCGGCGGGGCGGTCACCACCGGCTCCACCGGTGGATCAGGGTCCACCGGCGGCGCGGTGGCAGCAGGCGGGGCTGACTCGTCGGCCAACACCGGTGCGGCCTCGGCGGCGGCGGCCCGCTCGGGCGACACCGGCATTGCCGCCAACGGCACCACGGCGGCCTCGGTCGGCGGTGGCGGCGGCCCGGCGGGCCCGGCCATCACGATCACCGGGGCGGGCGGCGGCGCGGTCAACCTGGTCGCCCTCCTGGCCCCCGGCGGGCTGGTGGCGGCCAGCGGCGGTTCGAGCGTCGGTACCAGCAGCTCCTCGGGGGGCGCCGGCGCGGCGTCGGTGCTGTCGATCTCGCCGATCGCCACGTCGGGCAGCTCGGGCGCCTCGTTGGCCGGGTCGACCTCGAACAACTCGGGCAACACGGGCCCCGCCTCCAGCGTCTCCCGCTCGCTGCCCTTCGGCCTCACCGGGCTCTCGGGCCCGACCGGCGCCAGCGGCTCCGGGGCGCTTATCTTCACGCCCTCCGCCACGAACACCGGCATCCTCGGGAACGTCGTGGTCCTGGGCGGCGTCGCCCTGCCCTAAGGGCTCAAGCGGCGGGCTTATAGTGCCCGCCATGGCTGATCTTCTGAGCGGTTTGACGGACGAGGACATCACGACGATCTCGGCGCGCCCCGAGGTGCGCATGTCGGCTGACGACGCCGACGGGACCGACGGCAGCGATTCGGACGGCACCGACGGGTCCGACTCGGACGGCACCGACTCGGGGGACACGAGCGACGCCACCGACGCCGGCGACGCCCCGGCCACCGACTCGGACGGCACGGACGGGGCCGACGTCGACGGCACCGACGCCTAACCCGGCGCCCGCCCGCAGCGCGCTGGCGCGCTGCGTGGGCGACGTGGGCGCCTTCCTCCAAGGCAGCTGGACCCGCAGCCCGGTCCACCGACCGCGGGCCGACGAGGCGAACTTCGCCGACCTGTTCTCGCTCGACGACGTCGACCGCTTCGTCGCGTCGTCGTCGCCTCGCCTGCCGACGTTCCGCCTGGTCCGCGACGGCACGCCCCTGGATCCGTCGACCTACACCCGTTCGGCCCGGATCGGGAGCCAGCCGGTGTCCGGCATCGGCGATCCCGCCCGCATCTTCGACGAGTTCCGGTCGGGGGCCACCATCGTCTTCCAGGGCCTGCAGCGCTCCCACCCGGCCCTCACCCGGTTCTGCCGCGACCTGGAGCTCGAGTTGTCGCACGCGGTCCAGGCCAACGCCTACGTGACCCCGGCGGGTTCCCGGGGGCTCGGCGTCCATTACGACACCCACGACGTGTTCGTCCTGCAGCTCTCGGGCACGAAGTCGTGGGTGATCTACCCGCCCGTGCTCGAGGACCCCCTGCCGTCGCAGCCCTGGAAGGGAACGGCGGCCGACGCGGGGGAGCCGTGCCTGTCCGTGGAGCTGGCCGCCGGGGACTGCCTCTACGTGCCGCGGGGTTTCCTCCACGCCGCCGAGGCGCAACG
>DATJHJ010000168.1:0-9943 GCA_035494015.1 Acidimicrobiales bacterium | reverse complement strand
CCTGGGCGCGCTGCTCGGCCTGCACCCGGACTGGCGGTCCGAGGTGGTCGCCCTGGCCGCCCACGCCTCCGCCCTGCTCAAGCGCTGGTGGCGGTGCGAGGTCGCCGTCTCGCTGCCCCGCCTGCGGCCGGCGGCGGGCGGCTTCGAGCCCGTTCGTCCCGTGACCGACCGGGAGTACGTCCAGATCCTCTGCGCCCTCCGCCTGGCCCTGCCCGACGTCGGGATCACCCTGTCCACCCGGGAGTCGCCGGCGTTCCGGGACGCGGCCTGCAAGCTCGGTGTGACCCAGATGTCGGCCGGTTCCCACACCGAGCCCGGAGGCTACGCCGATCCCGGTCGGGCCGAGCCGCAGTTCGAGGTCAGTGACACCCGGTCGCCGGCCGAGGTGGCGGCCGCCCTCCGCCGAGCCGGCTACGACCCGGTCTGGAAGGACACCATCGGCGCCCGGGTCACGGACCCCATCTCCTGATCGCCGCCCTCCTCCTCACCCTCGGGCTGCTGGCGGCCCAGACCCAGCCGGCGGGCGCTCCCGGGGACTGGCAGCCGTGGGTGTCCCTGCCTGGAGTCGTCGACGTGGCCGGACCCCGCCCCGACGGCACCCTGGTGGCGGCCGCCGCCGGCAAGCTCTACACCGTCACCCGCGAGGGGACGGTGGCGCCGTTCTCCACGTACTCGACCGACCCGGGGCCGGAGAGCTACATCGCCATGTCGCCGGGGCTCGACGTCCCCGCCGGGCCCACCTGCCGCTTCGAGGCGGGCGATGTCTTCGCCCTCGAGCTGTCCACGCCGCCGATGGGTGTGATGCAGATCGCGGTCGACGGGCGCTCGGCGCGCTTCGTCGACCTTCCCGGGGTCGAGACCCTTTCCGGCATCGCCTTCGACACCACCGGCCGCTTCGGCAACCGCTTGCTGGTCGCCGGCCGCCGCCAGAACCGCACCGTGCTCTTCTCCATCGACTGCCGGGGCCGGGTCACGACGCTCACCACCGACGCGCCCCCGATCGAGGGGGGCATGGCCGTGGCCACCCAGACCTTCGGCGACCACGGCGGTGACCTCATCGGTGTCGACGAGAACTCGGGCGACATCGTGTTCATCCGCTACGACGGGACCAACGGCGTGCTCGTCAAGTCCGGCCTGCCGGCGGGCGGCGACGTCGGCGTGGAGAGCGTGGGCTTCATCCCCGACAACTTCATCGCCCGCGGCGGCGACGCCTACGTGGCCGACCGGCGCTCGCCTGGCTCGCCGACCGAGGGGACCGACCACATCTGGCGGCTGACCGGCCAGGCCCTCCAGCAGGTGGCGATCGACGACAACGACCTGCTGGTGTCGACGGAGGGCGGCGGCCGGACGATCATCGTGCGGTGCCGCCAGACGTGCCGGATCCTGCCGGTGGGCCAGGCCGGCAACGCCCATGTCGAGGGGCACATCACCGTCGTGGTCGACGCCCCGCCGCCGCCCCATCCCCTGACCGACCGGGCCAACCAGGTGGGGACGAGGGTGTTCGCCGCCGTCACCGCCCTGGTCGTGGCCGGCGGGTTCGTCCTTTTCTGGGCCCACACGAGAAGGCGGGAACCAGCAGGGGGCTAGCCGTCGTCCCATCTCCGGACCAACACACCTGGAGGTGGACGGATGCGCCGCACGCTGCTGGCGATCGGGACAGGAGCACTCGCCGTGGGACTCGGGGCGGGGCCGGCGTCGGCCTGCGGGGGGCTGATCGGCCGCAACGGCTCGGTCAACCTGGTCCGCACCACCACCCTCGCCGCCTGGCACGACGGGGTGGAGCACTACGTCACCGCCTTCAAGTTCGCCGGCTCGGGCGGCCAGTTCGGCTCGATCATCCCCCTGCCGGGTGTGCCGACGAGCGTCGAGCGGGGCGGCGACTGGACGCTCCAACGGCTCGTGCGGGAGGTGGCGCCGCCGGTACCGGTCTTCGCCGCCGCCCGGGCGGAGTCGGCGGCGGCCGCCCCGGCCGACGTGCTGCTGCAGACCCGCATCGACGCCCTCGACATCACGGTACTGCGGGGCGGCGGCCAGGCGGTCGGCGAGTGGGCGACACAGAACGGCTTCCTCCTGACCCCCGACACGCCGGAGGTGCTCGACTTCTACGCCCGGCGCAGCCCGATCTTCCTGGCCGCGAAGTTCGACGCCGACGCCGCCCGCCAGAAGGGCGTGGCCCTGGGCGACGGAACGCCGGTCCACCTCACCATCCCCACCTCGAACCCGTGGGTGCCGCTGCGCATCCTGGGTGTGGGCCACGCCCCCGCCGAGCGCATCGCCGCCGACGTCTTCCTGCTCACCGACAACAAGCCCGCCCTCCTGCCCGGGGACTCGGCCGCCGGCCTGACCGTCGCCCGCCAGGAGCCGGCGACGACCAGCCTGCTGACCGACCTGCGGACGGACAAGGGCATGGACTGGATGCCGCAGTCCATGTGGCTCAGCTACCTCAAGGTCGACGCCCTGCCCGCCCAGCTCACCTATGACCTGGCCGTGGACGCCACGGGTGCGGGCCGCCCGTCGCCGGTCGCCGCCGGGCTGGACGCGGGCGCAGCACTGCCGAACAAGGACGGGGGCACGCCGGTCCTGCCGTTCGCGATTGCCGGCGCCGCCCTGGCCGTGGTCGCCGTCACCGGCGCCGGTCTGCTGGTGGCCCGCAGCCGGCGATGAAGCTGGCCACGGTGGGGCTGGTGGCCGGGCTGGCCCTGGCCGCGGCCAGCGGTGGGGCCGACGGCGGTGGCCGTACCGTCACCCTGACCATCCACCACTCCCGCTTCTCGGCCAGCGAGCTGCGGGTCCACCCCGGCGAGCGGGTCCGGTTCGTCGTCCGCAACACCGATCCCATCGCCCACGAGCTGATCATCGGCGACCAGACGGTCCAGACGTTCCACGAACTGGGTACCGAGGCCCATCACGGCGACCGCCCGGGCGAGATCTCGGTCGCCGCCGGCGCCACCGCCGAGACGACCTACCGGTTCGGCCCGGCGGCGGGCCCGCCGGTCCTGTTCGGCTGCCACCTCCCCGGCCACTGGGCCTTCGGCATGCACGGGACTATCCGGGTCGTGTAGCGGAATCGCTCACTTGCTCAGCGCCGCAGGAGCGCAAGCAGCTCCGGCAGGCGGCTGATCCTGGCGTCGGGCTCGATCCCGTCGATCTCGGGGGCCCATGGGTTGGGGCGCAGGACGGTGCGCATGCCAACTGCGGCGGCGCCGGAGATGTCGTCCCAGGGCCGGTCGCCCACGAACACGCACCGTTCCGGCTCGGCGCCCACGGCGTCGGCGGCGGCGAGGAACGCTGACGGATGGGGTTTCTGGAACTCCATCTCGCTGGTGTAGAGGCGGGCGTCGATCAGCGCGGCCAGGCCGTCGCGTTCCAGGAACCGCTCGTGGAAGGCCCGGGGCCAGTGGGTGTTGGACAGCATCCCGATCCGTACGCCGGCGGCCCGCAGAGCGGCCAGCACACTCAATGCGTCCGGGTCGTGGCGGATGTGGGGCGTCCACGCGTCGAGATGGCGCAGGGCGGCCTCCTCCAGCAGTGCTTCGGCCACGTCGAGCTGCAGCTCGTCAGCCGCAGTGGCCAGCAGGTCGGCCAGGGTGGCGCTGCGCTGGTGGCTCGACGTCGTGGCCCAGAAGTCGGCCTCGACCTGGACCAGCCGGGCGGCGATCTCGTCCTCGTGCGCCGGATCCAAGTGGCGGGCGGCCAGTCGCCAGGCGTCCACCAGCTCGGCGTTCACGAACTCCGACAGGGTCCCGCCCCAGTCGAAGATCACTGCTTCGACCGTCACGACGCTCCGCCGTAGCCGCCGCCGCCGGGGGTCAGGATCCGGATCACGTCGCCCGGCTGCACCGAGATGGTCACCTTGTCGAGGAGCAGCTCGGCGCCGCTCTCGTCGCCGCCGGCGAGGAGCCAGTTCTCGCCTCGCGCCCCCGGGCCGCCGCCGGCCAGGCCCCAGGGCTGCGACGTCCGCCGCTCGGTGATCAGCGACACGGTCGCCGGTTCCAGCACCTCCAGGTCGCGCTCGACGCCTTCGCCGCCCGGCCACCGGCCCACCCCGCCGCTGCCCTGGCGGAGCCGGTAGCGGCGGACCCGCATGGGGTACGACCGCTCGAACGCCTCGGCCGGCGTGTTCTGGGTGTTCGTCATGCCCGTCTGGACTCCCGACATCCCGGCCCGGCCCGGGCGGCCGCCCTGCCCGCCGGCCACGGTCTCGTAGTAGACCCAGCCGTCGCCTCCGATCAGGGTGTTGTTCATCGTCCCCTGGTTGGCCGCGCCCACTCGATCGGGGCAGGCCGAGGCCAGGGCGCCCAGACAGACGTCGGCCACCCGCTGGCTGACCTCGACGTTGCCCGCCCCCACCGCCGCCGGGGGACGAGCGGCCAGGATCGACCCCGCCGGGGCGACGACCCGGACCGGCCGCATGGCTCCGCCGTTGGCCGGGATGGTCGGGTCGACGGCCGAGCGCAGGGCGAAGGACACCGCGCTCACCGTCACCGCCTCCACCGCGTTGACGTTGCCCCGTCGCTGGTCGTCCGTGCCGGTGAAGTCGAAGATGGCCTCGTCGCCGGCGATCGTCAGCGTGACCACGACGCGAGCCGGGCGCTGCTGGTCGGGTTCGGGCCCGCACGAGTCGAGCCGGTCTTCGAACCGCCACTGCCCGTCGCCCACCGCGGACAACGCGGCCCGCATGCGACGTTCGCCGTAGGCGGTGACCTCGTCAAGTGGCGCGGCGGCGAACTCGGCCAGCCGGCGCACGCCGACAACGTTGGCCCCCCGCTGGGCGTCGAGGTCGCCCCGCCGCTCCTCCGGGGTCCGCGAATTGGCGAACAGGATGGCCTCGACGTCCGCGGTGAGCAGGACGGGGGGGATGCGCAGGCCCTCCTGCTGGATTTCGGTGGCCGCGGCCGGGATGGAGCCGGGCGCCATCCCACCCACGTCGGCGTGGTGGGCCCGGTTGGCCGCCCACCCCACCAGCCGACCGTCGACGAAGCACGGAGCGACGAGCGTGAGGTCGTTCAGGTGGGTGCCACCCGCGAAGGGGTCGTTCAGGGCGACCTGGTCGCCGGGGCGGATCGACGATCCGAAGGCGGCGATGGCGGCGGCCACCGACGCGGGCATCGAACCGAGGTGGACCGGGATGTGCTCGGCCTGGACCAGGAGCTCGCCGTCCGGGGTGAAAAGGGCGGCCGAACAGTCGGCCCGCTCCTTGATGTTGGGGCTGAAGGCGGCCCGGCGCAGCACGGCGCCCATCTCCTCGGCCACGCCGGTCAGCCGGGAGATCAGGATCTGCAGCTCGGCGGGCGTCACGGGGTGATCACGTAGCTGCCGTCGACCGCGACCTCGGCCGACCAGCCGTCGGGGATCCAGATCGTGCAATCGGGCTCGGCCACCACGCATGGGCCGGTCACGGGCTTGCGGTCGACCGGGCCCAAGTCCTCGGGGCGGAGGGCGACGGGTGCCCGGGCCGCGGCCCGAAGGGCCACCACCTCGACCGGCGCGCCCGGCCGGGCGTAGCCGTTGCGGCGCTCGTGCTCGCCGGCGAAGTCTCCCACCGTGGCCACCGTCAGCTCGTGGCTCTGGCCCGCGTACCGGCAGTCGATCGACGTGATCACCTCGGCCCCGTCGCCGACCAGGGCGGCGGCCCGCTCGCCCAGCTCGCGCCGCGCCGCCTCCACCCCGTCGTGGTCGCCGGGCGTCGGCCAGGACCGGACGAGATCGCGCTGGCGTGGGGCGCACAGCAGCCCCACGGCCGAGAGCACGCCGGCCCGTGGCGGGACGACGACGGCGGCCATCCCGAGGGCCTCGGCCAGGGCGCAGGCATGCAGGGGACCGGCCCCGCCGAAGGCGACGAGCGCCAGCGCCGAAGGATCGACACCTCGCTCGACGGACACGACGCGCAGGGCCCGCTCCATGGCCGCGTCCACCACCGCCACCACCCCCTCGGCGGTAGCGCCGGCGCGGGCCAGCGCCGCCTCGGCCGCATCGCGGTCGAGGGCGCCGAGCTCGGGGAACACCGCATCGGGCGGGATGCGGCCGAGGACCAGGTCGGCGTCGGTCACGGTGGGCTCGGTCCCGCCCCGCCCGTAGCAGGCCGGCCCGGGAACCGCGCCGGCGCTCTCCGGGCCCACGACGAGGGCGCCGCCGGGGTCGACCCTGGCGATCGACCCGCCCCCGGCGCCGATGGTGTGGATGTCGAGCGACGGCAGGCGGATGGGCAGCCCGGCGGCCCGCCGCTGGGGCGCGGGCGCGGGCACACCGCCCTGGATCAGGCAGACGTCGGTGCTGGTCCCACCCATGTCGAACGTGATGGCCCCGCCGAACCCGGCCGCGCTCGCCGCCGCCGCCCCGGCCACCACGCCGCCCGCCGGCCCCGAGAGCAGCAGGGCGACGGGCAGGGCGGCGGCATCGGCGGCGGGGACAAGCCCACCCGCGGAGGTCATGACCAGGACCTCGCCCGCCAGCCCGTCGAGGCCGGCGAGGTAGCCGCGGCAGCGAGGCCGCAGGTAGGCGTTCACCACGGTCGTGACCGTCCGCTCGTACTCCCGGAACTCCGGCGACACGTCGTGCGAGCACGACAGATCAAGGCCCGAGCCGGACAGTCGAGTGGCGACGGCCTGTTCGTGCGCCGGGTTCAGGTCGGCGTGCAGGAGGCAGACGGCGACTGCGTCCACGCCCTCCGGGACCGGCGGGACCGAGCCGACCGGCTCGATCTCCCGGCCGGACGCGTCCAGGCGGCCGTCGACCTCCAGCCGGAGATGGCGGGGGACGAGGGGCTCGGGCCGATCGGCCCAGATGTCGTAGAGGGAGGGCCGGTCCTGGCGGCCGATCTCGATCACATCGGCGAACCCGGCCGTGGTGACCAGGGCGACGGTCGCCCCCCGCCGTTCGAGCAGTGCGTTCGTGGCCACGGTCGTCCCGTGGGCCAACAGATCGGGGTGGACGTCGCCCAACCCGGACCGCACGGCGCGACCCGGGTCGTCGGGCGTCGACAGGACCTTGACCACCCGCCCGTCGTCGGTAACGACATCGGTGAACGTCCCCCCGGTGTCGACCCCGCAGCGCACGGACGGCGACACTATGGCGGCGTGGCCGCCGACGAGATCCGAGCCGGCCCGCCGCAGCCGGTCGGCCCCACCCGCTGGCTCCTCGGCGAGCCGGCGGACGCAGACCCGGACGCCGGCGATCTGGTCGGCTTCGGCGCCGACCTCCGCCCGTCGACCCTCGTCGACGCCTACCGGCGCGGCATCTTCCCCTGGCCCCATCCGGGCGTGGCCATGCCGTGGTTCTCGCCCGATCCGCGGGCGATCCTGCCCCTCGACGGGCTGCACGTCTCCCGGTCGCTCCGCCAGCGGCTCCGGCGGTCCGGGTGGGAGACGACGGTCGACGCCGCCTTCGAGGCCGTCGTGGCCCGCTGCGCGGCGCGGCCCGGCGGCGAAGGCACGTGGATCGGTCGCGACATGCAACAGGCCTACACCCGCCTCTGGCGCCTGGGCTGGGCCCACAGCGTGGAGGTGTGGGACGGGCACGAGCTGGTCGGCGGGCTGTACGGGGTGGCGGTCGGAGGCTGTTTCACCGGCGAGTCGATGTTCCACGCCGCCACCGACGCGTCCAAGGTGGCGCTGGCCGACCTGGTCGAGCGGTGGCGGGAGGCGGGCGGGGCCTTCGTCGACGTGCAGTTGCCGACCGAGCACCTCACCCGCATGGGAGCGGCGGAGATCGCCCGGGACGACTTCCTGGCCCGCCTGGAGAAAGTGCGGGACCGGCACGTCCCGGTGCTGCTCGACCGGTTGCCTGTCAGCCGCCTGGCGTGAACCGGTCCGGCCGCAGCCGGCGGACGGCGGCGCCGATGTACGGCTGGTGGACGTGGACCAGGCCGGCCGCTTCGACCATCTGGCGAGCGGCGGTCAGATCCTCGTCGGCCAACCAGCAGCCCTCGGGGTCCCGTTCGCCGCCCCCGTCGCGGAGGCCCGACTGGGTCCATACCGCCCGGGCCCCCAGGGCGCGGGCCGTCTCGATGATGCCGGGCAGCTCGCCCAGCGGGCGGAACGAGTAGACGACGTCGACCGCGATCGACCGCACGGCGAGCGGGCGGGTGACCACCGTGTCCCCTTCCAACTCCCAAACGGACCAGTCCTGCGGTCCCGGGCCGCCGCGGACGACCACGCCGAAGCCGCCGCGAACCAGCGTCTCGGGCACGTCCCGGCTCGGCCAGTCGACGACCAGCACCGTCTCCACCGCGGCCAGCACGTGCCCGGCCAATCGGTCCCCGGGCGCCGGCGGCCACGGGCCGAGCGGGCGGCCGATCTCCCAGTGGTGGCCGTACGGGTCGATGATCTCGCCCAGCCGCCAGCCGTGCTCCTCGCTGACCGGCCTGCGCAGCCCGGCCCCGGCGGCGACGGCCCGGTCGACGGCGGCGGCGGGATCGTCGACCTGGAGCAGCATGCGGACGGTCCCGCCCCCCGCCGCCTCCGGGCTGAGGTTCCCGTTGGCGGGCGCCTCCTCGGAGACCCAGAACTCGGCACCATCGACCGACAGCTGCGACACCACCTGGCCGGCGTCGTTCTCGACCCGGTAGATCTCCACCGCCCCGAACGCGGCCTTGTAGAACTCGACCGCGGCGCTGCTCCGCCGGACCGACAGCTCGGGCGAGATGGTGACGGCGAAGGGCATCGGCGGGAGCTTATGGTCGCAACTCGGTGCTTCACTCGTCCCGGAGAACTTTTCGTCGGCCTGTCGATCCCGGCGATGCTCGTTCGTAGACAGGGTGAGAGGCCGGTGCGGTGCCGGCCCTCCGAGAGGAGATCAGATGACCCAGTACATGCTTTCCGTGATCATGCCCGAGGGCGAGATGCCCACCGGCGAGGACCTCGAGCAGAGCATGAAGGACGTCGACGTCCTGAACGAGGAGCTCAAGGCCTCGGGCGCCTGGGTGTTCGCCGGCGGGCTGCACCCGGCCGAGACCGCCACCGTGGTCCGGGTCAAGGACGGCGACGTGGTGACCATCGACGGGCCCTACGCCGAGACCAAGGAGCAGGTGGGCGGGTTCTGGATCATCGAGGCCCCGGACCTGGACGCCGCCCTGGCGTTCGCCCGCCGGGCGACCGTGGCCTGCCGGGGCCCGATCGAGGTCCGGCCCTTCCACGACGAGCCGCCGGCCTGAGTCGACGTGCCCTCGACCGACCCGGACGTCCGCGCCGTCGAAGAGACCTTCCGCCACGAGTTCGGTCGGGCCGTGGCCACCCTGGTCCGCCTCTTCGGCGACATCGACCTCGCCGAAGAGGCGGTCCAGGAGGCCTTCGTGGTCGCCACCAAGCGGTGGCCGGCCGCCGGCGTGCCCCCGAACCCGGGTGGCTGGATCGTCACCACGGCGCGGAACCGGGCCATCGACCGGTTACGGCGGGAGGCGTCGCGCCACGACCGCCACGCGGAAGCGACGTTGCTCCACGAAC
This sequence comes from Acidimicrobiales bacterium, assembly GCA_035494015.1. Classification (GTDB taxonomy): domain Bacteria; phylum Actinomycetota; class Acidimicrobiia; order Acidimicrobiales; family AC-14; genus CADCTB01. The sequence continues at coordinate 503 of DATJHJ010000168.1, read as the reverse complement.
CCGACGAGCCCAAGGAGGTGGGGCCCGTGACCGACGACCGTCTGCGACTGATCTTCACGTGCTGCCACCCCGCCCTGGCCCCGACCGCCCAGGTGGCGCTCACCCTGCGCCTGCTGGGCGGGCTCGAGACCCCGGAGATCGCCCGGTCCTTCCTCGTGCCCGAGGCCACTATGGCCCAGCGCCTGGTCCGGGCCAAGCGCAAGATCCAGGCGGCCCGGATCCCGCTGCGCGTGCCGGACGAGGCCCACCTGCCGGACCGGCTGCGGGCCGTCCTGGCCGTCGTGTACCTGGTCTTCAACGAGGGGTACGCCGCCTCCAGCGGGCCGGAGCTGGCCCGCGACGACCTCTGCGCCGAGGCGATCCGCCTCGGCCGCGTGCTCGTCGAGCTGATGCCGGACGAGCCCGAGGCGGTCGGCCTGCTCGCCCTCATGCTGCTGACCGACGCCAGGCGCCCGGCGCGGCTGGACGCCGACGGCTCGCTCGTGCGTCTCGCCGACCAGGAT
>DATJHJ010000167.1:0-11068 GCA_035494015.1 Acidimicrobiales bacterium | reverse complement strand
AGGCACTCGCACCCGCCGTGGCCCCGGGCGTCGTAGCGGAGCACGTCGGCCACCGGCTCGGCGCAGGACCAGTCGAACAGCCCGAGGTCGTCCTCCAGCGCCATACAGCTGTTCAGCGCATGGGCCCAGACGAACGTGCAGCGACTCACCAGCGACCGAGATTCCCTTTTCCAGGAGTGTCGGAAACCTCTATAGACCCACCGGGCTGCCGCCCGCAATAACTGTTACTGACAGCTATGTGCTAGCGGGCACTCAGGCCGACAGGACCGGCAAGTCGCACTGCAGGGCCTCCGCCGTCACGTCGGCGCTGCCGAGGTCGGTGCCCAGCGCCTTGAGGAGCGGGGTGAGGACCAGGTTGTCGACATTTCCGAGGACACCCGGGAGGGCGCCGAGGACGGTGGAAACCACGGTCGCGAGCGGCAGGCCGACGGGGAGGGTGCCGACCGTGACGGTGGCGGTCCCGGCGGTGATCTGGGTCAGGCTGCTCAGGCCGATCGGCTGGGAGCCCCAGTGCTGGGTGGTCGAGGTCCCGAGCGGCGGTGGGAACTGGGACGGGTAGCTGAAGCTCAGGGTGCCCGCCCCTCCGTCGGTGCTGGGGACCACGCTTGTCTCCGGGATGTTCACGGTGGCGACGGGCAGCCCGAGGAGCGTGACCCCGGCGGTCAGGTTGGCGGAGATCGAGCCCGAAAAGGCCGAGGGGTCAACCTGGACGGAGATGCCCGGGGACGTCCCGCAGCTGGCGGCGGTCAGCGTGCCGACCGCCCCGCCGGCGGTCACCTTCACCGGATAGTCGCTGGTTACGCCGATGGTGGCGATGTTCAGGCCCACCGTGACCGGCAGGCTGAGGTTGAGCTTGGGGGTGACCGTGAGGCTGATCTGGGAGGTGCTCACGCTGCCACCGACCGGCCCGAAGTAGTACTTCGGGGCCTCGATCACCTGCAGGCTGGCCTTCACGGAGGTGATGTTCGCCGGCAGACCTGAGATGCCGACGTCCGACACGTCGATGAAGTGGCTCCCGTTGGCCACCTGGGCGGCCGCGGTCACCAGCTGGAACACGTTCAGCTGGGAGGCCAGGGCGGTGTTGTCTGCGCCCTGGGCGACGGTCATGAACTGGCCCAGGTGGATCTGGGTCAGCGCCGAGCTCGTCACCTGCGCCTTCAGCGTGTTGAGGATGGCGGCCTGGCCGGCGCCGACCACCCCTTGGGCGGTCAGGGCCGCGGCGGTGGCCTGCATCAGCTGGGCCACGGTCATGTCAGCACTCATCAGCTGGCTGACCGACCCCACCGAGAACCCCATGGTCGCCAGCTGGGTGCGGAGGGCGTCCATGGTGACGTTGGCCCCGGCCAGGCCGGACCAGCTGACCAGGCCGGTGCTGATGGCGCTGCCCTTGAGGATGCCCCCCATGAAGCGGTCGAGGATGGCCGAGCGGCTGGTGTCGAAGGTGGCCAGCGACGAGCCGATCAGGAAGCCGCCCAGGGCCGCCTTGGTGGCCACCGCCTTGCGGGTCACGGTGGACGGCCCGCTCAGGAACGGGAAGGCCGTCTTGTTGGGCGACATGGCGGTGACCCGGACCGCGGCGGCCGAGGCCAGGTTGCTGGTGGCCGTGCTCCAGGGGCCGGTCGTGGACGGCCCCCACTCGACGAGCAGGGTGTAGCCGGTCGAGCCGTAGGCGAAGTTGTTCCTGGTCGCGCTGGCCTGGGCCGCGGCCGTCGGGTTGGACGGCAGGGACCGCACCGCGTCCAGGGCCACCAGGTCGGCGACCTTCTGGTCCGTGCGGGCCCGCTGGGCGATCATGCCGATGTCGACGGCCATGCCGGCCATGATCATCGCCATAACCAGCCCGACGGCCGCCAGCACGATGATGGCGCCGCGCTCGTCCCTGTGTTGCATCCTGCGCTGCATCAGCGAGTCAACTCCTGAGGTGGGAAGGGTCACGAAGGCGAGCTAGCTCGAGTACTGGACGACGGCCGTGGAGCTGAGGCTGTTGATCGGGAAGATGCGCAGCCCTGGCGCAGCTGGAACCACGGGGTGGTTGGCCCAGTCCCACGTGATGGTCACCCAGACGCACTGGGCGCCGCTGTTGGCGGGCAGGGCCGGGTTCGTATCGCAGTTGCCGATGCGGGGCCCGGTCGGGTCGGGGCCGATGGTGTAGCCCTTGGCCGTCCCGCCGAGCAACGTGTTCACCCTGGTCGATGCCACGCTCGCGGCATTGGCCGGCGGTTGCCCCACGGCGGCCCGGGCGCCCTCGGCGGCCGCGTTGGTGACCCGCTGCTTCGTCGCCAGGGCCATGCCGAAGTAGATGAGCCCGTACAGGACCATCACGAAGATGCCGACGACCAGGGCGAACTCGACCATCGCCTGGCCTCTCTGATCGCGGGCCGGTCGCCAGCGGTGGCCCCGCGGGGCCAGGGAGTTCTGTCGGATCACGGGTGGCGCTCCATCCCTCGGTCGTGCAGTTGGTCACAGCACCTATCGGCCGCGGGGGAGGGGGGCTTTAGGTCAAACGACTCATATTCCGGCTACAGGTCCCCGTCGGGGAGGCCGAAAACTTCTCTGGGCGACCACCCGACGCGGGTGTCGGACCGAACCCAATCCATCGACAGACCGGAGATCTTCACCATGGGAAAGCGCTCGAACTTGATCGTGACCCTCGGCCTCGCCGTCTTCATCGTCGGCGCCGCGGCTACCTACCTCGTCGTGCGCAACAGTGACAGCGCCCCGGCCAGCAGCGCCGGCAAGGCGTCCGTGCTGGTTGCCACGAAGCCCATCCCCGCCGGAACGACCGGCACCGCCGTGTTCGCGCAGGGCATGGTCAAGGGCAAGGCCATCGACCCCTCGGCCAAGCCCGCCACCGCCGTGACCGACGCCTCCCAGCTGGCCGGCAAGACCACCACCCTGGGCGTGGCCGAGGGGCAGGTTCTGACCCTGGACCAGTTCCAGGACGCTCAGACCCGCATCGGCACCCTGAAGATCCCCGACGGCAAGACCGCCCTGGCCCTGTCGATGTCCAACGTGCCCGGCGTGGCCGGGTTCGCCGGCGCCGGTGACCACATCAACATCTACGGCGTGGTCAAGCCGGGCGACGACCCGAAGAACCCGCAGGGCGCCACGCACCTGATCACGCAGAACACCGAGGTCTTGAACGTCAACGGCACCACGCTGGCCGCCACCCAGGGCCAACCCGGCGGCACCGGCCTGGTCTACCTGCTGGCCGTGAACCCGAGCGAGGCCGAGCGGCTCATCTACCTGAACAGCTTCGAGGGCCTCTACTTCTCGCTGGTGTCCAAGGACGCGGCGCCGGTCGGCCCCACCTCCGGCTCGAGCATCGCCGATGCCCTCCGGCAGTTCTGAGAGGAGAAGCACCCGTGCGCAACCCCAAGATCCTCGTCCTCGAGAAGGACGAGAGCCTCGCCGATCAGGTCCGGGGCGTCGCCGCCGAGCTGCGACCCCGGCCTGAGGTGGTGGCCTGCGACCGGGCCACCAACGTCGAGGACGCCATCAACAACGACGGCCCGTTCGACGTCCTGATCGCCGGACCGAGCCTGAGCACGAAGACGGGGCTCTCCTCGCTGCAGGCGATCCACGACGAGACGCCGGCCACCAGCCTGGTCCTGGCCTTCAGCAAGCGGCCCGATGCCACCCTGCGGGAGATCATCCGTACCGGGGCCATGGACCTGCTCCAGCTCCCGGTGGCCGACCGCAACCTGCACGACGCCGTCGAGCGGGCCGTCGCCCTCAGCCGCAGCCGCCCGACCGACGCCGCCCCGGCGGCGCAGTCGGCGGCGGCGGCGGCCGCCAACACCGGCACCGTCTTCACCGTGTCCTCCGCCACCGGCGGCTGCGGCAAGACGTTCTACGCCACCAACCTGGCCTACTACCTGCACCAGTACACCGGGAAGCGGACGTGCATCGTCGACCTCGACCTGCAGTTCGGCGAGGTCTCCACCGCCCTGCGCCTGCGGCCCCGGTTCACCATCTCCGACGCCCTCTCCCGGGAGGACATCGACGAGGTGGACCTGGCCGCCCACATCGACGAGTACGTGGTCACCCACGACTCCGGCGTGATGGTGCTGCCCGCCCCGAAGGACCCGTCCGACGCCGACCGGATCCACCCAGTGGACGTCCAGCGGGTCATCGAGGCGGCCCGGCAGAAGTTCGACTACGTCGTGGTCGACACACCGGCGGCGCTGACCGAGATCGTGCTGGCCGCGTTCGACATGTCGAACCAGCTGTACGTCATGGCCACGCTCGACCTGCCGAGCGTTCGCCACATGGGCGTGTTCCTGAACACGCTGGAGAAGCTCAAGATCCCGTCGGACAACGTCAAGCTCATCCTGAACAAGGCCGAGCGCGACGTCGGCCTCGACGTCGACCAGGTCACCCGCCTCTTCCCGCAGGGCTTCACGTCCGTGCTGCCCTACGCCAAGGAGGTCACCAAGTCCGTGAACGTCGGCACCCCGGTGCTGGCCTTCGCCCCCACGGCGGACGTCAGCCGGCGCATGGCGGCGGGTATGAGCCCGCTGCTGCCCGAGGCCAGCCGGGGCAAGGCCCTGGAGGCCGAGGGCCCGGCCAGGCGCAGCCTGTTCGCCCGCATGTTCCACCGTTCGCCTGCGATCGCGTCCTAGGAGGATTCGTGAAGCTCTCCGACAAGTTGGCGGCCCTCGAGGAACAGGAGCAATCCTCCTCGTCGTCCAGCCGGCCCCAGCCGCCGGGCACCGTCCACCGCCAGACCCGGCCCGGCACCGCCGGTTCGGCCCGGCCCCGCCAGGGCGCCTCGACCGCCAACTGGCAGGCGTCCAAGCGCAAGGTGCGCGAGCTCGTCCTGTCAGAGGTGGCGCCCAAGGCCAGCGGGCTGTCCGAGTCCGCCCTCGCCGCCGAGGTCAAGACCGCTCTCGACAAGATCCTCCAGCGGGAGGACGTCAAGGTCTCCCCCCGGGAGCGGCGTTCCTTCGTCCAGGAGATGATCTCCGACACCCTGGGCTACGGCCCCCTCGACCCGCTGCTCGCCGACGCGTCAGTCACAGAAATCATGTGCAACAACTACGACGATGTATGGATCGAGCGCGACGGCAAGCTGCACCGCACCAGCTCGACCTTCACCGACGACCAGCAGTACCGCCACGTGATCGAGAAGATCGTGGCCGGCGTCGGCCGCCGCATCGACGAGTCGTCCCCCATGGTCGACGCCCGGCTCCCCGATGGCTCCCGTGTCAACGCCATCCTGCCGCCGCTGGCCATCCACGGTCCCATCCTCACCATCCGGAAGTTCGCCGCCGACCCCTACACGGTCAAGGACCTCATCAACTTCGGGACGTTCACCCTCGACCTCTCCGTGGTCATGGAGGCCTGCGTCCGGGGCAAGCTGAACATCCTGGTCTCCGGCGGTACCGGCACCGGTAAGACCACCAACCTCAACGTGCTCTCCTCGTTCATCCCTGAGGGCGAGCGCATCGTGACCATCGAGGACGCGGCCGAGCTCCAGCTCCAGCAGTCCCACGTCCTGTCCCTGGAGGCCCGCCCGCCGAACGCGGAAGGCGCGGGCGAGGTTCGCATCCGCGACCTGGTCCGCAACGCCCTCCGTATGCGCCCCGACCGCATCATCGTCGGGGAGGTTCGCGGCGGCGAGGCGCTCGACATGCTCTCGGCCATGAACACCGGCCACGAAGGCTCCATGACCACCGTCCACTGCAACAGCCCCCGCGACGCCCTGAGCCGCCTGGAGACCATGGTCCTGATGGCCGGCTACGACCTGCCGATCAAGGCCATTCGCGAGCAGATCAACTCGGCCCTGAACCTGATCATGCACCTCGACCGCATGCCCGACGGCCGGCGCGTCGTCACCTCGGTGACCGAGCTGCAGGGCATGGAGGGCGAGACGATCCTGCTCCAGGAGCTCTTCAAGTACCGCCAGCTCCCTCGCACGGAGAGCGGGCGCCCGCAGGGCGAGCTGGTCGCCACCGGCCTGCGCCCGAAGTTCCTGGACAAGCTGGCCGAGAACGGCATCGAGGTCCCGGCCAAGGCCTTCCGGTCGTCGGCCCCGCCGGTCCCCCAGCCCGTGTCCCGCCTGCGCAACACCCGGGTCCCGTCCGTGTCCAAGCTGGCCACTGCGGAGCGAGCCCGATGAACGCCGGGATCTTCGCCATGATCTTCGTCGGCGGAGGGCTGGCGCTCGTCGTGTCGGGCGTGCTCTACCGGGTCCGCGAGCGGGAGAAGGCGCTGGCCGAGATCCTCGACCTGCCCTTCGGCGAGCGTGACGTCCGGCCCGACTCGCTGAACGAGGGCTACAGCCACCTCGTCGAGGGCACGATCGGCCTGGCCGGCAAGGTCGTCGACCAGTTCGACGAGAAGGGCGACATGCGCGCTGCCCTCGAGCGGGCCCGCATCCCCATGCGGCCAGGCGAGTACGTCGTCACGGCCGGAGCCGCCACGCTCGCCCTGGCCGCCGCCCTCTACGGGGTGACCGGCGCCTGGGTGTTCGCGGTCGTCGGCCTGGCGGTCGGCCCCCTGGGCGCGGCCACCTTCGTCCGCTACCGGATCGCCAGGCGCCGCAAGGCGTTCGAGGCCGCCCTCCCGGACGCCCTGACCCTGATCGCCTCCTCGTTGTCGGCCGGCCACACCTTCCTCCGGGCCATCCAGATGATGACCGAGGAGGCTGACCCGCCGATGTCGGAGGAGTTCGGCCGGTTGGTGTCCGAGACCCGGCTGGGCGACCCGGTCGTCGACGCGTTGGCGCGCATGGCCAAGCGCCTCGAAATCCGGGACCTCGACTGGGTGGTCCAGGCCATCCGCATCCAGCAGACGGTGGGTGGGCGACTGGCCGACCTGCTGCACACGCTGGCCGACTTCATCAGGGCCCGTGAGGAGGTGCGCCGGGACGTCGCCGTGCTCACCGCCGAGGGTCGCATCTCGGCCTGGGTGCTCACCGCCCTCGCCCCGCTGATTTTCCTGGCCATCAACGTTCTCAGCCCCGACTACATGAAGCCGATGTACCAGGGCTGGGGCCTCGTCGTCCTCGGCGGGACGGCGGCGCTCATGGCCCTGGGCTCCGTCATCATCTTCCGCATGTGCAAGATCGAGGTGTGACTCCATGTTCCTAGCTGCCATGTCCTCACTGAGCATCCTCGCCGGCTCGGTCACCGTCCTCGGCGCCATGGTCGCCGCGCTCGGCGTCGCCCGCTCCCGCCGGCCGGCGTTCAACGTGGCCGAGTACTTCCACGACCTGGACGCCGAGGCCGGGACCCCGACGGACGAGTTCGAGGCCCGGCTGGCCCAGCCGTTCTGGATCCGGGTCGTCCAGCCGTTCAGCGGCCGGGCCCTCAAGAGCGTCACCCGGCTGACCCCCAGCGAGTACCTCGAGCGCACCCACCGCAAGCTGCTGCTGGCCGGGCTGTCGGGGTCCATGCGGGCCGAGGAGTTCGTCATCGCCCAGTCGGCCGCTACCGGCCTGCTGACCGTCAGCGCCCTGGCCTACCTGGTCTTCGCCCACCCGGCGCCCAACATCGGGATCACGATGCTGGTCCTGGCCCCGGTCATCGGCTGGTGCCTGCCGGCCTCGTGGCTGAGCCGGAAGGTCCGGGAGCGCCAGCAGGCCATCCTGAAGGATCTGCCCGACACCCTCGACCTGCTGGCCATCTCCGTCGAGGCCGGCATGGGCTTCGAAGGCGCCCTGGAGATCGTCTGCCAGCACTTCCACTCGCCGCTGGCCGACGAGTTCTCCCGCACCCTGCACGAGATGGAGCTGGGCCTGCCCCGGCGTGACGCCTTCCAGAACCTCAAGCGCCGCACCGACGTCCCCGAGCTGTCGAACTTCGTCCTCGCCCTCCTGCAGGCCGACGCCCTGGGCATCCCGATCGGCCGGGTGCTCAAGACCCAGGCCACCGAGATGCGCAACAAGCGCCGCCAGTGGGCCCGGGAGAAGGCGGCCAAGCTGCCGGTCAAGATGCTGTTCCCGCTGATCGGGTTCGTGTTCCCTGCCATCATGGTCGTGATCCTCGGCCCGGCGGCCGCCGGCATCCGCTCGGCGTTCAAGTAACCCCATGCAGGCGGCCCCGTCGGTGACCCCGGCCTCGGCGGTGCCGGCCCCTGCTCTGGCCTCCCTCGGGGCGGGCGTGCGCTGGGCCACGCTCGCCCTGGGGCTGGTGCTGGCCGCCATCTCCGGGGCCACCACCCTTCGAGTCGGGGCCTGGGCCCTCGGGCTCGCCGCCCTCGCCGCCTGGCAGGGCGACGACCGGGCCCGGAAGCTGCCGGGAGCGGCAGAGTTGGCCGTCGAGGTCGCGGCGGTGATGTCGACGGGGGCCTGGGGCTCGCCCTTCGTCTTCTGCGTGTTCGGGGGCATCCTCACCATCGGCTTCGCCGGCGGCCTGACCGACGGCCTGGTCGCCGCCGTCGCCGCCAGCGTCGCCGTCGCCGGGCGGTACCTGTTCCAGGCCGAGGTGCCGGCCGACAGCCTCCGGCTGAGCGGCCAGTGGGCGGTCGAGCTGGGCCTGGTGGCCGTGCTGGCCGCCTACGCCCGCCGGCTGTTCGGCGAGGCCCAGGAGCGCCACACGCTGACCCTCGACCGCATGAGCCAGCTCACGGAGGCCAACGACCTCCTGGTCTCGCTGCACCGGGTGGCCCAGACCCTGCCGGCCTCCCTCGACCTGCAGCAGGTCCTCGCCTCCACCGTGAACCGGCTGCGCTCGCTCATCGACTGCGACGTGGTCGCCGTCCTGCTCCACGACGAAGCGACCGGCGCGTGGACCCTGGGCGCGGCCGAGGGGGCCAGCCTGCCCGCCACCGTCGCCGACGCCCAGCTCCCCCGACCACTGGTGGCGGCGACGACGAGCAGCGTGGCCTCCCTGGTCGTCAGCCTGGCCCCGGGCGAGAGCCTCGGGCCCGAGATCCTGTCGAGGTCGGGCCTGTACGCCCCGCTCCGGGCCCGCGGTGCCTTGGTCGGACTGGTCGCCCTGGAGCAGCACGAACCCGGCTTCTATGGCCGGCGCGACCTTCGCCTCCTCGACGGGTTCGTCGGGGCCGCGGCCTTGGCCATCGACAACGCCCGCTGGTTCGCCCGGCTGCGCACCATCGGCGCCGACGAGGAGCGGGTTCGGATCGCCCGGGACATGCACGACAGCGTGGGCCAGTCCCTGGCCTTCGTCGCCTTCAAGCTCGACCGGCTCACCGGCATGGCCAAGGACCCCGCCATGCGCGACGAGCTCGACGGGCTGCGCAACGAGGTTCGCGGGGTCTTGACCGAGGTGCGCGACACGCTGTGCGACCTGCGCACCGAGGTGACGGACTCGCGCGGTCTGGTGGAGACACTCGAGGAGTTCCTCGACCGGGTGCGCGAGCGGGCCGACTTCGAGGTCAGCTTCAGCCACCAGGCATCGGGTCGGCTGCCGCTGGTCCAGGAGCGCGAGCTCTGGCAGGTCGCCCACGAGGCCGTGGTCAACGTCGAGCACCACGCCCGGGCCCGCCACCTGCGGGTGCGCTGGGAGTGCGATGGCGCCGCCGGTCACCTGACCGTGGCCGACGACGGCCAGGGCTTCCGGGCCGGCCGCGCCGCGGGGCCGGGGAGTTACGGACTACAGGGCATGCGCGAGCGTGCCAACGCCATCGGCGCCCGGCTCGAGATCGACTCCGAGCCGTTCGTGGGCACCGTCGTCGAGTGCCGGGTGGGAGGTTCGACGTGACCCGACTGCTGCTGGCCGACGACCACCGCATGCTGCGAGACAGCCTGCGGCGCTCCCTTGAGGAGCACGGCGTGGATGTCGTCGGGGAGGCTGCGGACGGCCAGGAGGCCGTCCGCCTGGCCCAGGCCCTCCAGCCCGAGGTCATCCTCATGGACGTCTCGATGCCGCACCTGGATGGGGTGGAGGCGACCCGCCAGATCTCCCGGCTGGTCCCCGGCGCCCAGGTGGTCATGTTGACCATGCACGCCGACGGCGACGTGATGGCCCGGGCCATCCAGGCCGGCGCCGTCGGCTACCTGGTCAAGGACTGCTCGATCGACGACGTCGTCTCGGCCGTCAAGGTGGCGGCCAGCGGCGACAGTGTCCTGTCGCCCGGCCTGGCCAGCTCGATGCTCGTCGAAGTGGAGAAGGCCGGGCGGACCGGCGACGGCCACGCCCCGGTGATCAGTGCCCGGGAGGAGGAGGTCCTGCAGCTGGTGGCCGACGGCATGTCGCTGCCCGAGGTGGCCGCTGCGCTCTACATCAGCGTCAAGACGGTCAAGAACCACCTGGCGTCCATCTACGCCAAGCTCGACGCCCGTGACCGCACCCAGGCCGTCCTGCGGGCCGTGCGTATGGGCATCATCCGGCTCGACTGAGCGGCCGGCGAAAATTGTCTAAAGCGGCGGGCGGCAGGGCCGATACATGAAGTACCAGACCGGGCCCCCGGGAGGGGCATCGACCCGAAGGAACTTCTCATGCACATGGACCTCATCCGTTACGTCTCCGCCCGCCTGAACCTCAAGAGCGAGCGGGGCGCCGCCCTGGTGGAGTACGCCCTCCTCCTGGCCCTCATCGCCGTCGTCTGCATCGTGGCCCTGACCACCCTGGGCAAGCAGGCTTCGAGCAAGTTCACGACCGTCGGCAACTCCATCGCCGCCGCCGGCTAGGAGTCACTGCCAGTTCTCTGACCTTCCCCCTGGTCAGGCTTGAAGGAGGAGCGAGCGAAAGCTCGCTCCTCCTTCTTTTTTTGCCGGATCGACCGGGCCCGGCGGGCCGGGGCGAATGGTCCGATCGACCCATCAAGCACCCCGCCCCTCCGCCGATAGTTGAACTATCACCGCACAGCCCCCGGAGCGGGGCCTCGAGTCCGAGAAGGGGACAACATCATGCACATGGATCTGGTCCGTTACATTTCCGCCCGCCTCAACGTGAAGAGCGAGCGTGGCGCCGCCCTGGTGGAGTACGCCCTCCTCTTGGCCCTCATCGCCGTCGTGTGCATCGTGGCCCTGACCACCCTGGGCAAGCAGGCCTCGAGCAAGTTCACCAACGTCGGCAACTCCATCGCCGCCGCCGGCTGAGAGGCCCCACAACCGATCTCTGACCTTCCCCCCGGTCAGCGCCACGAAGGAGGAGCG
>DATJHJ010000166.1:0-12699 GCA_035494015.1 Acidimicrobiales bacterium | reverse complement strand
TCCGTCGCCCGCATGATCGGGCACGACGTGGTCGACATGGTCGACGTGTTCGAGCTCGCCGGTGTGGTCCGCCGGGCCGGGACCGAGGATCCCGAGGATCCCACTCTGAGCCCCCGGCGGGTGGGCGGGACCGTCGAGCTGCCCCGCCGGGGTGGTGTCAGCTCGGCAGCTCCTCGTCGACGCCGGCTATGACGCCCCCGCCGCCGGGCGCTTCGCGGACGGCACTGCGGCCGAGCTCCTGGTCGCCACCGACGAGGACGACCTCCCCGTGGTGTTGGGTCCTCGTGGGCGGCCGACCCCGTGAACCGCAATCACAGCACCCTCACCGCCGCCCTTCCCCGTTCGGCGGCTCGAGCAGGAAGTCGCCGAGGGCGAGGGCGTCGAGACCCGCGGTCCGGAAGGCCTGCACGGCGTCGTCGGGCGAGTTGACGATCGGCTCCTCGTGGATGTTGAAGCTCGTATTGAGGACCGACGCCAGACCTGTCCGCCGCCGGTACTCGGTGAGGACCCGGTGGAGGCCGGGGCTGGCGGCCGGGGTCACGAGCTGCGGCCGGGCGGTGCCGTCGACGTGCACGCAGGCCGGGCTGGCGGCCCGCATGGCGGGAAGGCAGTCGGTGGCCACGGTCATGAACCGGCCGGCGTGGCGGAACTTGCCCACGTCCGCGTACAGCGCGGCGCCGGCGTCGTCGAGGGTCGCGGGGGCGAACGGCATGAACTCGCTGCGCCGGAGCCGGCGGTTGAGGTGCTCGGTGACGGCGAGGTCGGACGCGGGCGCGAGGATCGACCGGTTGCCCAGGGCGCGGGGGCCGAACTCTCCCCGGCCCGAGACCCGGGCCACGACCCGGCCCTCGGCCAGGAGGCCGGCGACCGCGGCATCGATGTCGGCCGGCCTGGAGAACGCCAACCCGGAGCCCCGCACCGCCCGCTCCACCTCGTCCGGGGTGAAGTCCGGGCCGAGGAACACCGTGGGCAGCGGGTCGGCCCGGGGGACCCCCAGGTCGGCGCTGAGAGCCAGGGCGGCGCCCACGCCGACGCCGCTGTCGCCCATGGCGGGGAAGACGAAGGTCTCGGCCACCTCCGGGAGCTGGACGAGCCGCTGGTTGAGCTTCACGTTGGCGAAGACGCCGCCGGCGCAGGCCACCCGGTCGGTCCCCGTGCGCGCCAGCCACCGGCGGACGTAGGTCACGGCCACGTGCTCGAGCGCGTGCTGGCAGGCGGCGGCCACGTCTTCGGCCGGGTGACGGTCGGCGAGGTGCCGGGCGAAGTAGGGGTCCTGACCCGAGCGGCAGCGGTAGTGGTCCGGACCGGAAAGGTCGAACCGCTGCAGCACATCGTGGCCGAGGCGGGCCGGGTCGCCGTACGCCGCGAGACCGACGACCTTGCCCTCGTGACGGTTGGGCGTGAACCCGAGGGCGGTGGTGACCCGCCGGTAGAACGTGCCCAGCGAGTGGGGGTAGGGGATCGACACCACCGGGCGGAGGCGGCCGTGCTCGCCCACGTGGACGGCGCCGGCGTTGCCGCTGCCGTAGCCGTCGAGCGACACGACCAGGGCGCGGTCGAACCCCGACGCGTAGTAGGCGCTGGCGCAGTGGGCCCGGTGGTGGTCGACGAAGACGAGCTTGCCGCCCAGGCCCCGGGCGTCGAGCTCGCGCCGCAGGGCCCGTTCGCTCGCGCCCCAGGAGGTCCACTCCCGCGTGAGCGCCAGGGAGCGACCGTAGTTGGCAAGGTGGGCCGCCCGGCGGGTCAGGCTGTCGCCGTTGCCGACCACGTAGGCCACGTTGGCCGCGAAGCACCGGAGGTCGCGGCGCCGCTCCGTCGCGAACGGCAGGGCGGCGTAGGCGACGTGGTCGACGTCGGCCGCGGTGACGCCCGCCCGGGCGAGGCAGAACTCCAGGGCCTGATGGGGGAAGCCGTCCTGGTTCTTGACCCGGGTGAAGCGCTCCTCGGACGCCGCGGCGACGATGGCGCCGTCGACGACGACGCCGACCGCACTCTCGTGGGCCGTCGGCGAGAGCCCGACGACGATCACCTGCGGCGAACCCGCGCCTCGCGCCCGCTGGCGTAGTACCCGTACGAGTCGACCACCCGGGCGAAGTTCAACACGAGACCGGCCAGACGCGAGTCGAACGACCTCGTAGCCGCCACCGCCCGGCGCAGGTCCCGCCGGGTGGTGTGCCCGGAGGCGGCGATGATTACCGTGGCGTCGACGACGCCCGACAGGGCCGCCGCGTCGGGGACCGGCAGGAGCGGTGGCGTGTCGATGATGACGACGTCGGCCTCGGCCCGGAGGCCGTGGAGCAGCTTGCGGACCACCGGGGACGCGAGGAGCTCCGTCGGCGTGAGGCGCTCGTGCTCCTCGTCGACGCCCGCCGTGACGACGAGGAGGTTCTCGCTCGGGACGGGACGGAGCACGTCGGCCATGGCCCGCCGGCCCCGAACAACGTCGACGAAGCCGAGGTCGTTGGGAAGGCCGAACGCGGCGTGCAGACCCGGGCGCCGCAGGTCGAGGTCGACGGCGACGACTCGCCGGCCGGTACGGCTGGCGGCCACGCTCAGGTTGGCCGCCACCGTGGTCTTACCCTCGTGCGCGGCCGGGCTGGTGATCTGCACGACGTGCATGCTGGTCCCGAGCCCGTCGAGCTCCAGGGCGGCGCGGAGGCCGTGGAAGGCGTCGGCGACCGCGGAGCGGGGGTGGGCGGAGATGAACGGCCCGCTGCTCTTCCGGGGGAACTTCGTGCGCGGGATGCTGGCGATCACCGGGACGTCGGGTGTGACGAGCTGGACGTCGTCGACCGTTTCGATGCTGTCCTCGAAGTAGTCGCGGACGAAGGCGAGGGCGACGGCGAACACGAGGGCGAAGGGGATGGCGACCCCGAGGTTGCGGGCCACGCTGCCCGTCACCGGCACCCCCGCGGCCGACGCCGGCCGGATGACCTCGACGCCTCCGGTCACCAATGGCGCGGCCACCTGCAGGTCGTCGATCTGCTGGCCCACCGACGACAGCTGGCCGGCGAGGATGCTCCGCCGGGTTACGGCGTCGGCCGCGGCGGCACCCTCACCCGTGGAGAGAGCGGCCAGCTCCTGGGAGAGGTCCGCCTGCCTGGTCTGGAGCTGGGCCAGGCGGGCCTCGATACTGCGGCGGGCCCCCGACACCCGGTAGTCCACGTAGGCCCCGGCCCAGGTGTTGGCGGCATCGGCGGCGCGGGCGGCGTCGGTGCCGCGGACGGCGATCTCGATGACGTCCGTGCTGGCGAGTCGCGTCACCGAGGCCCGCGGCAGGTAGCCCAGCCGCCGGCTGACGTCGTCACGGACCGGCTGGCTCTTCGCCACCTGGACCTCGGTGGCGACCGCCCGCGGCGCCAGCGCGGGATCGGATGTCGACCCGGCGCGGCTCGCATCGCCGTCCGGCTCGACGAGGACGAGGGCGCGGGGCCGGTAGGTCTTGGGTTGCACGAGCGTCACGGCGACGGTGATGCCGATGACCAGCGCCGTGAGCGTGGTCACGAGCAACAGGTGGCGCCGCACGACACGCAGCTGGGCCCGGACGTCGAACGCCGGACCCGCTTGGCCGTCAGCCACGGCTGGACGCTACTACCGGGGGTCAGCACTATACGGTTGGCGCGATGGCAGGCCGCCAGCCCCTGAAGGTGGTGTACGCGGTCGGCTTCTACAGGAACTTCACCGGGAGCCAGCGGAGCCTGGCCGAGCTGGTCGCCAACCTGCCCCCTACGGTCGACGCGGTCGTCGTCGTGAGCCGGACCGGCCAGGCGGCCGACGAGCTGCGGGCCCGGGGGCTGCGGGTGCGGATCCTCGGGACACCCGAACCGCTGACGGCGGGCGACGGCGAGCTGCTGCGCGCCGGGCCCTTCCGGCGCGCCGCGCTCGCACTGCGCTTCGGTGTCCCGTTGCTCGTCCGCTCGCTTCGCCTCCTGCGCGACGAGCGTCCCGATCTCGTCCACTGCAACGACGCCCGGGCCCTCGTCGAGCTCGGCCTGGCGGCGCGGCTGCTCCGCATCCCCGTGGTCTGGCACCTGCGCGGGGGCAACGTCTTCGCCCGCAGCCGGCCGCTCCGCTCGCTGAGCACGTGGATCTCGACGGCGACGGTCGTCGTCGCCGAAGCGGTACGGCCCCTCGCGCCCCGGCGGCACCCGGTCTTCGTCACCTACGACGCCGTCCCGGCCGCGCCCGACGGGCGGGCCCGCCCCGCGCCGCCCGTGCGGGCCCTGCTGGCCGAGCGGGGGCTGCCGGCCGGCGCGGTGGTCGTGCTGACGGCGTCGTCGTTCGTCCCGTACAAGGGCCTCCACCACGTCGTGCCCGCGCTGGCGTCGGTGGCGCAGGCCGACGGGTTGCCGCCGGTCGCCTGGGTGGTGCTCGGCCACGCCACCACTCCCGGCCAGCAGCGATACCGTGACCACCTGGAGTCGCTGGCCCGGTCGGCCGGGATCGGTGACCGGATCGTCTGGGCGGGCTGGCAGGGGGACGCGGTGGCGTGGATGGAGGCGAGCGACATCGTCGTGCTGCCCACGGTCGAGCGGGAGCGCTTCGCGTTCGACGGCGAGGATGGTGTGGTGGTCACCTGCGACGAAGGGCTGCCCCGGACGCTCCTGGAGGCCATGGTCGCCGGTCGGCCCGCGGTCGCGTCCGACGTGGCCGGCGTGCGGGAACAGATCGACGACGGCCGGACGGGCGTCGTGGTCCCGGCGGGCGACAGCGCGGCCCTGGCCGCGGCCATCGCCCGGCTGGTCGGTGACCCGGCTTTACGGGCGTCGATGGGCGAGGGCGCCCGCTCCCGGGCCGCGTTCTTCTCCGCCGACCGGTTCGTCGAGGGCACGCTCGACGCCTACGACCGGGTGCTGGCCCGATGATCACGGTGCGCAGGGCATCCGTCGCCGGCGCCGGGGTCGTGCTGGCCATGGCCGCCGCAGTCGGTGTCGCGCTGGCCGCCCACGCCGTGGCCGGCCTCGGCCGGGCGGCGTGGATAGTCCTGGTCGCCGTCATCACCGCCGAGGTCGTGGCGGTCATCCTCATCACCCGGGCCGCGCTCGGGCGGCTGGCCGCATGGCAGACCAGCGTCGTCGCCGGCGCCTACTTCTGGGTGACCTACGTCGCCCGACCCGTGCAGCTCCTCTGGCGGGGCGGGACGACCACGCTCAAGGAGCAGGGCGCCGAGGTTCTCCCGCACGGCACGCGCGTCCTCGAAGCGGCGGCGGTCCAGTTCTTCTTCGCCCTCGTCGCGTACATGGTCCTCGTCCGCCGGGAGACGCCCCGGACGGTCCTGCCTCACTGGGCCGGTTCCCGCCGGCGGGCCGCAGTGGTCGCCGCGCTCGCCGTGGCCTTCGCCGGCTTGGTGCTGCTCGCCGGCGTGCGGGGCGGGATCGTGGCCCTGCTCGAGACACCGTTCAACCGCCGCCACGCCCTCGCCGGCCACTTCTACGTAGTCGTCCTGCTCTACTTCCTCCCGGCCGCCGCCATGTTCGTGATGTACGACGCGGCCGTGGGCCGGGTGAACCTCTGGGTCGCCCTCGCCGTGGGCGGGGTCGCCGCCCTCGTGCTCCTGCCGCTGGGCGGCCGCGGCGAGCTGATCACGTTGACGCTCGGACTGGCGGCTATCTGGCAGCTCGGGGGCCGGCGGGTCCGGCTGGCGAGCGTCCCGATCGGCATCGTCGCCGGCGCCCTCGTCGTCAGCGGCGGGCTGGCACTGCGCATCGAGCAGTCCAACGCCGAGGCCAGCCGCACCGGCCTGGCCGCGCTGTCGCTGAACCCGCTCGCCGCCGTCCCGCGCGCCCTGGACGACGGCTTCACCAACTTCGACCGGCTGGCGTTCGCCCTGCCCCAGATCCCCGGCGTGGTCCCCTACCAGGGGCTCGGTTCCTACGCCCGGCTGCTGGCCGCGCCGATCCCGCGTTCGATGTGGGCGGGCAAGCCGGGCATCACCGAGGCCAACGTGACGGCGCCGCTGTTCAGCGGCGACCGGCTGACCGGGGAGTCGACGCTCGGGCCGGCCGGGGGCGGGTGGCTGGAGGCGGGCTGGGTCGGCGAGGTGTTCACCGGCCTCCTCGCCGGCGCGCTGTGGGCCCTGCTCGCCCATCTGGTGGCCGGCGCTCGGACCGTCGCCGGCCGGGTCGCCGCGGTCGCCGCATCTCTGCAGCTGCTGATGGGCTTCGGCAACCTCGACGCGACCTACCTGATCATCAGGGTCGCGCCGATCGCCGTGCTCGGCCTTCTGCTCCATCCGCGGTCGCCGGCGGCCGCCTCCACCGGCCGGGACGGGTGAGCGCGCCGGCGAGGGGCGGCGTCGGGCCGGGCGTCCCGGACGGCCGCGCCGTGCGGGCCGGCTTCGAGGCCCATTACGTCGCCAAGTGGCGGGATCACCAGGGCTTCTGGGTCGACTCCTACCCGCGGCCGCTCGACCTCTACGCCGACCTGCTCCGGCAACGGAACGCGGCGATCCTTCGCGCCATCCCCCCGACCGCCGGGTCGGTCCTCGACTGTGGCAGCGGTGTGGGCGACCTCAGCGCGCTGCTGGTGGCGCAGGGGGCGGACGTCGTGTCGCTCGACGTCACCGCCGTGCACGCCCGGCGGACGCGGGACAACCTCCGGGGCCAGGACGGGTTCCACGGTGCGGTTGTGGCCGATGCCGCCGCCCTTCCGTTCAAGGCGGGGACGTTCGACGCCGTCGTCCTGGCCGACGTCCTGGAGCACCTCCTCGACCCTGTCGACGCCCTCCGCGAGTGCTCGCGCCAGCTGCGCGGCCGGGGGATCGTCGTGATCGTCACGCCCGACCGTCGGGTCCTGGCCGGGTGGGGCGCGGTCGACGCCGTCGCCCAGGGCGGCCTGCGGGCCGCCCGCGCCGTCGCCCGGCGGGTACGGGGGACGCGGCGCGCGCCAGTCCGCCCGGGGACGACCTGCTTCGAGCGCCTCGTCAGCCGGGCCGAGGCCCGGCAGGCGGTGGCGGCGGCGGGCCTGGAGGTGGTCGAGCACCGCCGGATCTGCTTCTACCCCGGCCCCGAGGGCGGCGGCGCCCTGGCCTCGGCGCTGCTGCTGCTCGACGGCCTTAGCCCGGCGCTCGGGCGGGCGTGCGTGGCCGCCCTCCGGCCGATGTTCGGGGCGGTCGAGCGGACGGGGCTGCTCAACCAGAAACAGCTGCTCGTGGCCCGCGCCAGGCCCTGACGCCGTGCGCGGGCCACTCCTGGACCTGATCTGCTGCCCGGGCTGCCTGGGCCGGCTGCGGCTGCACCCGTTCACGGCCGAAGAGGACCACGTGATGGAGGGCGCGCTGGCCTGCCTCGGCTGCGGCGCGGTGTACCTCGTCGTCGGCGGCGTCCCCCGGCTGTTGCCCCGGTCGCTCTACTGGGACGCGGCGTTCGCCGACCGGTTCGGCACCGAGCTGGCCGCTGTGGGGGCGCCGCCCGGTCAGGACCACGAGGTGGTTCCTGGCGCCGACCTCAAGCGGGCGACGGCGGCCGCCTACGGGTTCGAATGGAACACTTGGAGCCGTTTCGGGTGGGAGCCGGGTGGGCAGTTCGATGCCGGGCCCGAGGTCTTCCGCACCAAGTCGCTGCTGGCGCCCAATGACCTGGCCGGGCGGGTGGTCGTCGACGCCGGGTGCGGCAACGGCCGCTACAGCGCCGCCGCCGCCCGCCACGCCGCCCAGGTGATCGCCATCGACCTGAGTACCGCCGTCGACGCCGCCTTCACCAACCTGCGCGACCTGCCCGGGGCCCACGTCGTCCAGGGCGACCTCACCCGCCCGCCGCTGCCTCGCGACTCGGTCGACCGCATCTTCTCGATCGGCGTGCTGATGATCACCGGCGACGCCCGCCGGACGACGGAGATCCTGGCCGGCCGGCTCCGCCCGGACGGGACCATCACCGCCCACGTCTACGCCCGCGGCTTTCCGCTCTGGCAGCTCGACGACGCCGTCGTGCGGTCGGTCACCACCCGGCTGCCGATCGGCGCCGTCACCCGCCTCGCCACGGGCATGACCAGGGCGGCCAAGGCGTTGGACCGCCGGGGATGGCTCGGCTACTCGAGCCTCGTCCTGCGGGTGTGGCCCGACGACGCGGTCAACTTCGACTGGTACGCGACCCCCCGGCAGACCTACCACACGTACCCGGAGGTCGTCGGCTGGTTCACCGATATGGGCTACGAGGTCGTCGCCACCAACGAGCGCCCGCCGCCGCCCCCGGGTCGGACGGCGCGAGAGCGGCTCAGTCGCTGGGTGTGGCGCGATGCGATGGTGACGGTGAAGGCGCGAAGGCCGGCGTGACGGAGCCGTCCAGGATGGCAGCCGCCCGGGCCGTCCACGTCCACCCCGCCACGTCGCCGCGGGCCTGGTCCCCCAGGCGGGAGCCGAGCGCCGGGTCGGCGACCACCGATGCGAGCGCGGCCACCAGCGCGTCCGTGTGATCGGGCGGGACGAGCAGCGCGTTCTCGCCGTCACGGAGGACCTCGGCCACACCGGGGAACCGGCTGGCCACGATGGGCCGGCCGGCGGCCATGTACTCGAACAGCTTCAGCGGTGAGGCGTAGTCGATCGTCCTCGTCCGTCCGTCGCTGGCCACGGCGGCGGACGTGTAGGGCATGACGAGCACGTCGGCCGCGAACAGGAAGTCGGGCACGTCGCAGTAGTCGCGGTGACCGAGGACCCGCAGGTTGGGCGCGCCGGCTTCGGCCGCCAGCCGCGCCACGCGCCCGACGTCGGACGGATTGCCGCCCACCAGCACGAAGTGGACGTGCCCGAGGGCGACCGCGGCAGCGATCAGGGCCTCGGCGCCCCGGCCCGGGTACAGGTGCCCGGCGTGGACCACGAGCGGGCCGTCGGTGGCCACGCCGATGCGCCGGCGGGCCGTCTCGCGGGGCACCGGCCGCTCGAAGCGGACGGAGTCGACGGCGTCGTGGGCGATCGTCACCCGCCCGGCGGGCAGGTCGGCGCCGAGGGCCTCGGCGAAGCGGGCGCGGAGGCGATCGCTGATGAACGCCCATCGTTCCAGCCGGGGGCTCCCGGCGAGGGAGCGCGCCGCCCGCAGGGACCGGTCGGAGTTCGGGAGCGTATGGGACTCGACGATCACGGAGATCCCGGCGCGGGTGGCCAGCAACCCGATCCGGGCGTTGCGGGTGTACACCAGGTCGGCCCGCCACGCCTTGGCCGCCAGCACCCCCACGAGGTGATAGGAGGCCCTTCCCCGGCCTCTGAGGTCCATCACGGGGAGGTACCGAAGGTCGATCGCCCCGTCGAGGGCGAAGCGATCGCGGAGCGCGGCACGCGCTGCTTCGCCCCGAGCCCGTCCGTCGTGTCCCGGCGCGAAGAGCCTGACGGCATGGCCGAGCCTGCCCATCGCCGCGGCCATGTGCATCGTCTGGGACGCGGCGGCCGCCGGCGAGGGCAGGACCGAGTCACTGACGTAGGCGATCCTCACGGCGCGAAGGCCGGCGACGCGACCCGCGTCCGTACCCGGGCCAGGGCGACGGGGATGGCGACGACGAACGCGCCGGAGTAGACGAGGTTCGACGCGGCCAGGCCGGCGGCGCCGTAGCGGGGGACCAGCAGCAGCGCGACCCCGAGCTTCAGCACCGCGGCGGCGGCGGAGAGCTGGAGGCCCCAGATGGCACGACCCACGCAGACGAAGGCCGGTTGCATCCACATGCTCACGAGCGCGACCAGCGTCCACGCCAGGATGCGGAGCAGCCCGGGCACCTCCCCGTAGCCGTGGCGGTAGACGAGGTGGGCCAGGAACGAGCTGCCGAGGGAGAGGGCCAGGCACAGCGGGACGACGGCGGCGGCGGCCAGCACCATCATGCGGCGGACGAGCTGCAACAGCGCGTCGCCGTCGCCGGCAGCGGCCAGCTTGGCCAGGTCGGCGAAGGCCACGATCTGGACGGGCACGGCCAGGCGGTTGATCTGGTCGACGAAGTTGAAGGCGGCTTGGTAGTTCGCCACCGTCGTGTCGGAGCGGTAGATCCCGAGCAGGAGGATGTCGAAGTCGCCGACGAAGAGCTTCACGCTGTCGAGCACGCCGCCGATCCCCATCAGCGTGGCGGTCTCCCGGCGGGAGAGCTGTGTCGGCCCGCCGCGGCGCCACCACGAGTGGCCGAAGGTCCGCCGGAACGTCGCGCTGGCCGCCGCGTACAACCAGGCGGCGACGAAGGCCTCGATCCCGACGTAGGCCGCGATGGTGGCGCCCAGGCGGTGCGTGGCGAGGACGGCGCCGCCGATGGCTGCGAGGCGGACCGCGGCCGACACCGCCTGCTGGGTCCCGAGGAAGCGGAACCGGCCGGCCACCCGCAGCACGGCGAAGGCGGTGTCGTTGCTCCAGCTGAGCAGCAGGACCAGCGAGTAGCACGCCACCAACGTGGCCAGCCGGCTGTCGTGGAGGAACCAGCGGGCCGCGAGCCGGGCGCCGCCCGCCACCGCGACGAAGGCCACCAGGTTGATCGCCCCGCCCACCAGGAACCCGGTGCGCACGACCTGCGCGCCGCGCTCGCCGTCGGCGTCGGTGGCGGCCCGGGCGTACTCCTTGAGGGCCCACTCCCAGATGCGGACGGTCAGGATCTGGCGCACCGTCAGCGTGATGCTGGTGATGACGGCCAGCTGGCCGTAGCGGCGCTCGCCCAGCGCGTTGGTCAGGACCACCACGAGGACGACGCCGACCAGACCGGAGACCGCGGTGGAGACCACCATCGTCGAGCTGTTCGCCACCAGCGCGTCGAGGCGCAATCGGCGACGGCGCCCGCCCGGGTGGAGCGGGTCAACCACGCAGCATCGCCGGCGCGCCGCCCGGCGCGCCCTCGATCCAGCTGCGGAGCATGCCCGTGGCGACGTCCCCCGCGTTCGACCGGTTGGCGTCGCGGCCCGGCCCCACCGGCGCGACACCGGCGAGGTCGGCCTGCCACGCGGGCGGGATGCTGAAGCCACGCTTGGGACGGTCGACGATCTCGTCGGGCACCAGTCCGCGCAGCGCCGCCTTCAGCACCCGCTTGCCCGTCACCCCGTCGTGGCGCATGCCCGCCGGCAGCGAGAGGGCGAACTCCACGACGTGGTGGTCGAGGAGCGGTGGACGCACCTCGAGGCCCACGGCCATGGCGGCCCGGTCGACCTTCACCAGGATGTCATCGGGCAGGTACGTCATCAGGTCGAGGTACTGGAACCGGGTCACCACGTCGAGGTCCTCCCGCCAGTAGCGACGGAAATGCCAGTAGTCGTCGTAGCCGTCGAAGCGCGCGAACACGCCCGGGGCCAGCACGGCGGCCTTCTGCTCGCGGGTGTACCCGCCCATGATCACGGCATGGCGCGCCAGCTCGTCCCGGACGCCGTCCACCACGGTGGGAACGCCCGGGACGCGCATCAGCGCGCCGCGCTCGACCGCGGCGGGCACGCGGGCCCGGAGCCAGCGGGGCACGCCGGCAAACCGGGCCCGGGCCGCGTGGCGCCGGTACCAGCCGTAGCCGGCGAAGACCTCGTCGCCACCGTCGCCCGACAGGGCGACCTTGACGTCGCGCCCGGCCAGCTCGCACACGGCGAGCGTCGGCACGGCCGACGTGTCGGCGAAGGGCTCGTCATAGACACCGGCGACCCTCCCGGCGAGCCGGTGGGCGTCGGCGATGCCGAGCGTCGCCTCGGTGGCGGCGGTGCCGATCGCGGCCGCCGCCCGCCGGGCGTAGGGCAGCTCGGAGTGCCCGGCGACGTCGAAGCCGATCGAGTACGTGCGCAGCGGCGCCGGGGCGACCGCGGCCGCAGCCAGTGCGGTGACGCCGGTCGAGTCGAGCCCGCCGGAGAGCAGCGCGCCGACCGGGACGTCGGCGACGAGGTGCGCACGTACGGCGTCGCCCAGGAGAGCACCGAGGGCCTCAGCTGCGTCGCGCTCGCTGCCGTCGAAGGTGGCCTCGCACGGGGGATCCCAGTACCGCCACGTCGTGGCGTGCCCACGCTCGTAGGCCAGCAGGTGGGCAGGCGGGAGCTTGCGGATGTGCCGGTACGGCGTCTTGGGCGCGGGCACGTAGAGGTAGGTCAGGAAGTCGTAGAGCGCGCTCTCGTCGACGATCAGGTCGAGCCCGCCCAGCGCCTCGAGGGCCTTGAGCTCGGAGGCGAAGGCGAAAGTGGTCCCGTCGTCGTAGTAGTACAACGGCTTGACGCCCACGCGGTCGCGTCCGAGCAGCAGCCGCCGGCGCGTGGCGTCCCACACCCCGAACGCGAACATGCCGCGGAAGCGGTCCACGCAGGCGTCGCCCCACTGCTCGTAGGCGTGGATCACCACCTCGGTGTCCGTGCCCGACGCGAACCGGTGCCCTGCCGCCTGCAGCTCGGCGCGCAGCGCGGCGAAGTTGTAGATCTCGCCGTTGTAGGTGACCTGCACCGTGCCGCTCGCGTTCGCCATCGGCTGGCGGCCCAGCGGGCTCAGGTCGAGGATCGACAGCCGGCGGTGGGCCAGGGCGACCCGCCGGTCGGCCGAGATCCAGGTGCCGGCGTCGTCAGGGCCGCGGTGGGACAACGCATCCCGCGCCCGGTCGACGGCGGCGACGTCGGCGGGGATGCCCACCACTCCGACGATCCCGCACACCGGCCGTAAGTTAGCGTGGCCCCGTGGGGCCGAAGGGGCCGATGGCCGGCCGCAGACGCCTCGCTGCGGTGATGCTCGACAGGGGCGGCGTCCTGCGCGGCGGCAGCCGCAGCGGCATCGAGGTCCTGCGAAATCTCGAAGC
>DATJHJ010000165.1:0-6798 GCA_035494015.1 Acidimicrobiales bacterium | reverse complement strand
GTGCGACCGGTCACGGCGGGGGCCGCGGACTCGTCGGTCGTCCGCTCAGCGCCCACCGGAGCACACCAGCCTGCTCTCCGAGCCGGGGGCGTCAACCAGACCGAGGTCCGAAGGCGCCTTGCCGGTCGTGACGACGAACGGCTTGGCCGAGCCCCCGACGAAGGGGTTCGGGGGTTGACGGTTGAGATCGAGGTAGCAGGCCACCAGGGCGGCCAGCTGTTGCTGCCCGGCCCGGGTGGGGTGGAACGATCCCCCGTCGACCGGGCTCGTCACGTTGAGCAGGGGTTTGATGGAGTTGACGTACTGGCCCTTGTTGCCGCACGGCTCATGGCCCGCCCACACCGCCTTCGGCGAGACGAACTCGATGTGGGCGGCCACCGCCTGCTCGTACATGGCGTTGTTCAGATCGTCCGTGAGGTTGCGGATCGTCGTGCGCTCTTTCAGGCTGAACCGGCGCAGGATGCTGGCGCAGTCATTGGGTTGCAGCCCGGCCCGGTTGACGGGAAAGAGGTACGGGTAGCCGATGGCCACGATCCGGGCGTTCGGGAAGCTCTGCCGCAGATGGGCATAGAGGACGGCGCTGCGCCCGCTCACGAGGGTGATCTCCTCGGGACCCCACGTGTTCAGGGGCTTCGAGTCCGGAAACGTCAACCGCCCGGGCGAGGCCGGGGGGCTCCGGAACGTCCTCTTCGTGCAGTCGGAATGGGTGAAGCACCGCCGGACGATGACCGAGAACAGCGCGTCGTCGCCCCCCGACGTGATGGTGACCAGGCCGACATCGGCGTGGACGGCACCGTCGACCTGGGCGGCGACGTCGACCGGAGGCGGGCCGTCCTTGCTGAAACCGGTGTAGACGTCCGCGGTCACGGCGCCGGAGCAGGCGGGGAAGGGGCCCTCGGGCACGCCAGCCTCCAGCACGAGCAGGCGCGGATAGCCGTAGCTGATCGAGCGGTGGCAGCCGTCGCCGGCGCCGGAGACCGTGGGGGGATCGAACGGACGGAGGCCCTCGCCTGCGGAGTAGGAGTCGCCGAGAGCCACATAGGGGCCGTTGATCCCACTGACGGTGGGGATCGGCACCTGCGGGCCGCCGGTGCCCTGCCGGTACGCGGCGAGGACGCCGATCGTCGCCACGACGGCGAGGGCGCCGCCGGCCAGGCCGCCGATGCCGGCGAGAACGTGGACGCTCACCGCCTGCTTGGAGCCCTCGAAGCCGTCGGGCCGCATGACCAGGTAGGTGACGACGCCGGCGGCCGCTGATGCCACGACGGCGGCGATGAAGTACTCCCACGTCGCCCAGGTGCCCAACCCGACGTGGACCATCCACCGGTCGACGACCAGGAGGCCGACGCCGGCCACCACGGCGGCGACGCCGATGGTGACGTGCTGGAGCGTTCCCCAGAACGTCCATCTCGGGTGGCGGGCCTCGACGAACGCGGCGACGAGCAGCGACACGACGACGGCGTGCCCGGCCGCCTCGATCAGGAAGCCGAAGACGTAGGCGGCGATCGTCCCGGCGAAGGGGTACACGCCGAACAGGGCCAGAAGGATCAGGCCCGCGCCGACCGCCACGCAGGCGGCGAACACCACGACGTCGAACGGGGTCCGGTAGCCGGGGCCGAGCTTGCGGGGACCGACGACCGCTCCACTGCCTGCCGCCACGGTCATATCGTTTCGCCGTCCCTACCGGATCCTGTCTGACCGGTGGTTGCACACTACCGGGGTTCCCGTCCCGTGAACAGGGGTTTGCTGGCTCGGGCAGGGTGGCTTGGCGGTCCGGAACCGACGGAGGTGCGGCACACTTGTCCCATGCCCGGCCGCACCAGCGAGCCAGTCCTGCGGGTGAACGACCTGCACAAGGCGTTCGGCCCGCGGCAGGTCCTTCGGGGCGTGAACCTCGAGCTCCGCCAGGGCGAGATCCTTGCTCTTGTCGGCGAAAACGGGGCCGGAAAGTCCACCGTGGTGGGCTGCGTGGCCGGCACGCTCACGCCTGACCGGGGAACGGTCGAGGTGGGTGGCCGCCTGGCCACACCCGCCTCGCCGGGAGCAGGCCACCGCGACATCGAAGTGGTCTGGCAGCACCTCGCACTGTGCGACAACCTCAGCGTGGTCGCCAACCTCTTCCTGGGCGACGAGACGGTCGACCACGGGATGCTCGATGAGGCCGGGATGGTGGCGGAGGCGAAGGCCCTCTTCGCCCGCCTGCACATCCCGGCGGCCAACGTCCGGACGCCCGTCGGGGCTCTCTCGGGCGGCCAGCGCCAGCTCGTGGCCATCGCCGGGGCGCTGCGCCGGAACCCCGCGGTGCTGATCCTGGACGAGCCGACCGGGGCGCTGGGCGCCCACGAGACGGCCGTCGTCGAGCGCCTGCTGGCCGAGGTGCGGGCCGCCGGCACCCCCATCCTGTTGGTCTCCCACCAGCTCGACCAGGTCTTCGGCCTGGCCGACCGCATCGCCGTGCTTCGAGACGGGCACATCCTGGCGGACGTGTCGGCCCTCGAGGTCCACCCCGACGACGTGCTGGCCCTGATGTCAGGCATCGAGACCGACTCGGCCGCCCGCCGCCAGCTCCGTCGCCTGCGCAGCCTGGTCGAGCAGCTGGCCGACGTCGAGCCCGCCGCCAGCCTGCCCCTCATCGTGTCGGCCATGGCCGAGGCCCTCGCCGTCGACCGTCTCTGCATCCATCTCCTGCGCCACGGCGAGGCCGGATCCCCGGCCCGGCTCGAGCGCTCGGCCGCTCTGGGCATGCCCGACGCCCTCCTGGCCGCCCTCGAGTCGCTCCCCGTCGACGAGCGGGGCGGGCCGCCGGGCAAGGCCGCAGCCACCGGCCAAGCAGTTGTCGTCGACGACGCCCGCACGGACCCGCTCTGGGCGCGCTTCCGCAACGCCGGGCCGACGCAGCCCCGCAGCTTCTGGTCGGTCCCCATCGTCGGCTCGGGCGGGGTGCTGGGCACCATCTCCGGGTACGCCGATACGGGGGGCCGGCCGCAGGCGGACCAGCTGGAGCTGGTGTGGCTCTACGCGGGCCACGCCGCCGCCGCCATCGAGCGCGAGCACCTGCTGACCGAGGCCACGCGGCGCAACCGAGTCCTGGAGACGTTGCGGGGCGTGCTCGACACCCTCGCCGGCCCGCAGCCCGCCCAGGGCGGGCTAACCCTTGCCCTGCTGGCCCTGTGCCGCGGCCTGCGAGCCGACGCCATCGCCCTCCACCGGCCGGACGGCGAGCGGTCCGAACTGTCGCCGTCCGACCTCGGCGGCCCTCCTTCCGAGGTGGCGTCGAACCGCCAGCGGACGGCGGCCGAGCAGGTGGCCCGCGCCGCCGGTGGCGATCACGCCGTCCGCCTCGTCGGGAGCGACGTGCTGGCCGTGCCCCTCGACACCCCGGCGGGCCGCGCCGTCGTCACCGCCTGGTGGGCGGAGGGTGGCCGCCCCTCGGACGAGGCGACGGACCTCCTCGGCGACGCCGCCCGCTCGCTGCGCCTGGCCCTCGAGCGGGAAGCCCTGGAGGATGCCCACGCCGAGGCCGCGTCGTTGCGGCGGTCACAGGGGCTGCAGCGCGACTTCCTGTCCCGCATGAACCACGAGCTGCGCACCCCCCTCACCGCCATCCAGGGATACGCCTCCACCCTGCGCCAGACCGACGTGGACTGGGACGACTCGTCGCAGCGCCGGTTCCTCGACTCCATCGCGTCCGAGTCGGCGCGCATGGGCCGCCTGGTCGGCGACCTCCTCGACTTCAGCGCCATCGACTCGGGGACCATGCGCCTCGTCCCGGACTGGTGCGACGTGGCCCTGGTGCTGGAAGCCGCCCGGCGCTGCGTGCGTGCCCCGCGGTCCATGATCACCCTGCGCAGCGACGACGGGCTGCCCCCGGTGTGGGCCGACCACGACCGGCTGGAGCAGGTGTTCGTCAACCTGCTCGACAACGCCGTCTTGCACGCGTCCGGCGCCACGCACATCTCGGTGGACGCCCGCCACGACCCGGCCGAGGCCACGGTGACGGTCCGGGTGATCGACGACGGGGCGGGGATTCCCGAGGACCTCGGCGAACGGGTCTTCCTCCCCCACGAGCGGGGCGCCACCGGCGGCCCGGGCGTCGGCCTCGGCCTCGCCATCGCCCGGGGAATCGTCGAAGCGCATGGCGGGACCATCCGGCTCGAGCCGGTGACGAAGGGAACGGCCGTGGCGGTGGTAATCCCGGTGGAGCCGTCGGACCCTGCCGACCAGGATCTGGAGCTGCCGGTCGGCAGCGGTCGCATCGGCACGGGGTGAGCGGCGATTCCACCGTCGTCCTCCTGGTCGAGGACGACCCCAACATCGTCGACCTGGTCCGGGCCAATCTGCTGGCCCGGGGCTTTACCGTTCTCGTGTCTCGAACCGGCGATGGCGTGCCCGCGCTCGTGCGGGAAAGCGGCGCCGACCTGGTGCTGCTCGACCTCATGCTGCCCGGAGCGGACGGCTTCGACTTGTGCCGCGACATCCGGGCCGAGTCGCTGGTCGGGATCATCGTCGTCTCGGCCCGCCGGGGCGAGCAGGACAAGGTCCGGGCCCTGAACCTCGGCGCAGACGACTACCTGACCAAGCCGTTCGGCATCGACGAGCTGCTGGCCCGGATGACCGCCCTGCTCCGGCGGAGCCGGGCCGCGCCCGCGGCCGGGCCGGGGCGGCCACTCGTCTTCGGCGCCGTCACCATCGACCTCGACGCCCAGCTGGTCGAGAAGGATGGCGAGCCCGTCCACCTGACGCCCACCGAGTTCGCCCTGCTCCGCGAGCTGGCCCTCGCGCCCGGGCGCCTGCTCACCCATGCCGTCCTGCTGCGCAAGGTCTGGGGTCCCGGCTACGAGACCGAGACCGAGTACACCCGGGTCTACGTCCGCCGGCTCCGGGCCAAGCTGGAGGACGAAGGCGGCCCCCCGCTCATCGTGACCGAGCCGCGCGCCGGCTACCGGATGGCGACGACCGAATAGGCCCTCCCCGTTCACGTTTCGTTAACGGAAAGGGCGGAACTTCTACGCCTCGTTCACGCACGTTTCCGTAGCGTTTCGGACAGGTGACGGCCGTCACCCCGTCGTCGTGTTCCGAACAGGAGAAGGCACATGAAAGTGACACCCCGTCGCGCGGTGTCCGTGTTCACCACCCTGGGCGCGGCTGTCGTGCTCGTCGCGTGCAGCAGCTCCTCGACCACCAAGACCACCGGCAACGGTTCCGGCAACACCGGTACGACGGTGGCCGCGACCGTGACCGCTTCCGCGTTCACGGCTGACTTCTCGGCCATGGCCCAGCTCAAGTCGCTGGCCAGCCAGGGCAAGGGCAAGATCGCCGTCCTCCTGCCCGACACCACCACGTCCGCTCGCTACGAGCAGTTCGACCGGCCGTACCTGACCAAGGCGTTCCAAGCCGCCGGGCTGTCGACGAACGACTTCATCATCAACAACGCCCAGGGCAGCGCGTCCACCATGCAGACCCAGGCCGAGGCCGCCATCACCGACGGCGCCAGCGTCCTGCTCGTCGACGCCCTCGACTCCGGGAGCGGGGCGGCGATCGAGGCCAACGCGTCGTCGAAGGGTGTCAAGGTCATCGACTACGACCGCTTGGTCAAGGGTGGCGCCGCCGGGCGGATCTACGTGAGCTTCGACAACGTCAAGGTCGGCCAGCTCATCGGCCAGGGCGAGGTCGACTGCATCTCGTCGTGGAACGTCCAGAAGCCGAACATCCTGGTCATGAACGGCGACCCGACCGACAACAACGCCACCCTGTTCGCCCAGGGCTACAACGGCGTCCTCAAGCCCTACTTCGACAACAACACCTACGTGAAGGTGGGCGAGCCGGCCGGCACATGGACCCCGTCCATCGCCGCCACCACCTTCGACCAGCAGTACACGGCCCACAAGAACATCAACGCCGTGATCACGCCCAACGACGACAACGCCAACGCGGTGATCGCCGACCTGCAGAAGCTGAACATCCCGGCCAAGACGTTCCCGACCACCGGGCAGGACGCCTCCCTCTCGGGCCTGCAGAACATCCTGAAGGGCTACCAGTGCGGCACCGTCTACAAGCCGATCTACCTGGAGGCCCAGGGCGCGGCGGCCGTCGCCCTCTACATGCGGGCCGGGCAGACCCCGCCGGCCAGCCTGGTGAACGGCTCGACCACCGACCCGTCCAACAACGCCGCCGTCCCGTCGTCGCTGCTGACCCCGGTCTGGGTCACCTCCGCCAACATGGCGTCCACCGTGGTCAAGGACGGCGCGGTCAAGGTGTCGGACCTCTGCATCACCTCCCTGGCCGCCGCCTGCAGCTCCGCCGGCATCAAGTAACCCCGTGACCACCCAGGTGGCATCGTCCCCGTCGCCGGCCTCCGGGCCGGCGGCGGGGGCCGGCGACGCCCTCCTGAGCCTGCGGGGCGTGGCCAAGCACTTCGGACCGGTCCAGGCCCTGGTCGACGTCAGCTTCGACGTGCCCGCCGGCCAGGTCACCGCCCTCATCGGCGACAACGGCGCCGGCAAGTCGGTGCTCATCAAATGCATCGCCGGCATCCACTCCCCCGACGACGGCCAGATCCTCTGGGAGGGCCGGCCGGTCCACATCCGCAACCCGGTGGACGCGTCCAGCTTGGGCATCGAGACCGTGCACCAGGACCTGGCCCTCTGCGACAACCTGGACATCGTCCAGAACATGTTCCTCGGCCGGGAGAAGACCCGGCGGGCGGCTCTTGACGAGGACGAGATGGAGAAGGCGGCCGGCTCGACGTTGGCCGGGCTGGCGGTCACGACCGTGCGCTCGATCCGCCAGCCGGTGGCG
>DATJHJ010000164.1:0-17036 GCA_035494015.1 Acidimicrobiales bacterium | reverse complement strand
GCCCGGTGGATGTGGAGCAGCATGCCGTTCTTGCGGCACCAGTTCGCGAGACCGGTGTTGGCGGTGAAGCCGGCGGTGAGGAAGTCGTGCATGATGATCGGGGCGCCGAGCGACTTGGCGAACTCGGCCCGCTCGTACATCATCTCCGGCGTGGCCGCGGTGCAGTTGAGGTAGTGACCCTTGCGCTCGCCCGTCTCGGCCGTGGCCTTGTGCACCGCTTCCATCACGAACTCGAAGCGGTGGTTCCAGCGCATGAACGGCTGGCTGTTGATGTTCTCGTCGTCCTTGGTGAAGTCGAGCCCGCCTCGGAGGCACTCGTAGACGGCGCGCCCGTAGTTCTTGGCCGACAGGCCGAGCTTGGGCTTGATCGTGCATCCCAGCAGGGCCCGCCCGTACTTGTTGAGGCGGTCGCGCTCCATCTGGATGCCATTGGGCGGGCCGCCGCAGGTCTTCACGTAGGCGATCGGGAAGCGGATGTCCTCGAGGCGCAGGCTGCGGATGGCCTTGAAGCCGAAGACGTTGCCCACGAGCGAGGTCAGCACGTTGACGACCGAGCCTTCCTCGAACAGGTCGATCGGGTAGGCGACGAAGGCGAAGAACGCGCCCTCGTTGCTCTCCCTGATCGGGTCGATCCGGTAGGCCCGACCCTTGTAGTACTCGAGGTCGGTGAGCAGGTCGGTCCACACCGTGGTCCACGTGCCGGTGGACGACTCGGCGGCCACCGCGGCGGCTGCTTCTTCACGCGGCACGCCGGCCTGGGGAACCACCTTGAAGACGGCCAAGAGGTCGGTGTCCAAGGGCACGTAATCCGGGGTCCAGTAGGTGTCGGCGTACTTCTTGACGCCGGCCTGGTAGCCCTTGCTGTTGCTCTGGCCGTTGTTCTGTGCCACGCGGTTCTCCTCGGCTGACTCTTTTGATCTGGGTCCGGTTCGGACGCCCTGCGAGGGGGTTCGGACGCTTGTCCCGGGATCTAGTCCTCGGTTGATTTTGTCGATTCTGGCAAACGAAGCTTAGTCTGTCCATGACGTATTTCCCGCCTTACATGCTGGACCGTTCATGTTAACCTTACGCATGACCTTCAACCAGTTGCGGACCTTCGTCGAAGTGGCGACCTCGGGGTCGGTGACCGACGCGGCGCGAAGCCTCTTGGTCAGCCCACCGGCGGTGTCCGCCGCTGTCGGTTCCATCGAGAAGGAGCTGGGCGTCTCGTTGGTGGAGCGGGCCGGGCGGGGGCTGGTGATCACGCCGGCGGGCGAGGTGTTCGCCAGGTACGCCCGCCAGGTGCTCGCCCTCATCGACACGGCCCGGGCGGCCACGGCCGAGGCCCTCGACCCCGAGCGGGGGCAGCTGCGGCTGGCCGCGGTGACCACGGCCGGCGAGCACGTCGTGCCCCGCTTCCTCGCCTCCTTCCGGGACCGCCACCCCGAGGCCGGCGTCACCCTGGAGGTGGGCAACCGTGATCGGGTATGGGATGCGCTGGCCGACCACGAGGCCGACCTCGCGGTCGGGGGGCGGCCCCCCGGGGGCGGGCGGTTCGTGACCCTGGCCACCCGCCCCAACGTCCTGGTGCTGGTCTCCGCCGGCAGCGGCAAGCGGGCGGTCCGCGAGGTCGACGTTGCGACGGTGGCCCGCTCGGTCGTCCTCCTGCGAGAGGAGGGCTCGGGTACCCGGGGGACGGCGGAGGAGCTGCTCGACGAGATGGGTATCGACCCCCGGACGCTGACCCTGGGCTCCAACGGCGCCATCCGGGAGTCGGTGCAGGTCGGCCTGGGTATCACCCTCATCTCGCGCGACGCGGTGGCGCGCGAGCTCGACGAGGGCACGCTGGAGGAGTGGCGGTGCGCCAACCTGCCCCGCCAGCGGGCCTGGCACGTCGTCGCCCGGGCCCACGAACCCCTGCCCGCCACCGCCGGCCTTTTCCTGACCGACCTGGTCGGCCATGACGGGTTCACCCTGGTCCGGGACGGCTCGCCGGGCTAACGTTCGGTGCCAGAAAAGCACCCTGACCAGGAGGATCACCATCTGATGAGCGCCACTGATCTCGCTGCCGTCGCTAAGGCGATGGTCGCTCCGGGCCGGGGCGTCCTGGCCGCGGACGAGAGCAACGCCACGATCACGAAGCGTTTCGCGGCGCTGGACATCGAGTCCACCGAGGAGAACCGCCGCGCCTACCGGGACACGCTCCTCAGCACGCCGGGGATCGAGGACTACATCAGCGGCGTGATCCTGTACGACGAGACCATCCGCCAGTCCTCCGCCGACGGCACCCCGTTCCCCAAGATGCTGGAGCGCAAGGGCATCCTGCCCGGCATCAAGGTCGACACCGGGTCCAAGCCCCTGGCCCTGGACAACGACGAGCAGGTCACCGAGGGGCTCGACGGGCTCCGCGAGCGCATCGCCGAGTACGTCAGCCTGGGGGCCAAGTTCGCCAAGTGGCGGGCGGTGTACATCATCGACGAGGCGCGCGGCTTCCCGACCGACTACGCCATGCATTGCAACGCCCACGCCCTGGCCCGCTACGGCGCCCTGTGCCAGGAGGGCGGTCTGGTCCCGATCATCGAGCCGGAAGTCCTCATGGACGGCGAGAACGACATCGAGACCTGCGCCTGGGTCACCGAGCACGTCCAGCGCCGGGTGTTCCAGGAGCTGTCGCGCCAGAACGTGTCCCTCGAGGGCATGGTCCTCAAGCCGAGCATGGTCATCTCGGGCAAGAAGTCCACGAGCCAGGCCGGGCCCCAGGAGGTCGCCGAGCGGACGTTGACGTGCCTCTACCGCACCGTCCCGCCCGCGGTTCCCGGCATCGCCTTCCTCTCGGGCGGCCAGCCGGCCGCCGTCGCCACCGAGCACCTGGACCTCATGAACAAGATGGGCCCCCACCCCTGGACCCTCACCTTCTCCTACGGCCGGGCGCTGCAGGACGAGGCCCTGAGGACCTGGAAGGGCTCGACCGACAACGTGGCCGAAGCCCAGAAGGTGGCGTCGCACCGGGCCGGCCTCACCAGCGCGGCGGCCACCGGCACCTACAGCCGGGACATGGAGACCGCCGGGGTCTGACCCCGGGGCGCGAACTGGCAACTGGCGGCACCTCCGGGTGCCGCCAGTTGCGCGTCAGGACAGCAACCGGGCCAGGGGGCTGTCGTCCAGGTGGTCCAGCACGTCGGCGACGTCGTCGTAGACGGCGACCGCGCCCCGCGCCTCCAGGTCGGCCCGGGTCCAGCCGCCGGTGAGGACGGTGACCACGTCGAGGTCGAGCTTGGCCGCGGCCTCGATGTCCCAACCGGTGTCGCCGACCACCATGGTCTGGGCCGGGTCAAGGCTCAGGTGATCGAGGGCGACGGCGAAGATGTCGGGGGCGGGCTTGCTGGCGCCCACCATGTCGCCGTGGACGATCTCGTCGATCACGTCGTCGTCGGCGCCGATGGCGGCCAGCAGCTCGTCGAGGTCCTTCTCCTTCGACGACGTGGCCAGCACGACTCTTGCCCCCCGCTTGGCCACCTCGGCCAACAGCTCGGACGCCCGGGGGAACGGGTGGAGCAGCTCCTTGTACGGCTTGTAGTAGTTCGAGTGGATCTCGCTGAGATCCTCGCGCTCCTCCCCGAGCAGGGTGCCCTGCAGCTTGTCGGAGCCCATGCCGATGAGCGGGTGGATCCGGGCCATGGCGATGTCCTCGCCGCCGTCCTGGAACGCCCGCCACCAGGAGATGGTGTGGAAGTAGTTGCTGTCGAGAAGGGTCCCGTCGATGTCGAACAGGACGGCCGGGCGGGTCGAGGTCATGGCCAGGGGCATACCCAGGGCCGGCGCGTCCTATCGCCGCGGCGGGGCGGGGACGAGCGAGATCTCGTGTTGCTCGGGATGGAACGCCAGGGAGGCGCAGGGCCGGTCGGCGGCGAAGGGCTGGTCGGTGCGGATGGTCCAGTCGGCCAGCCCGGCCCGGTCGAGCTCGCTCCGCACGATGGCCTTGCCCGCCGAGGGTTCGACGCACGCCGAGGCGAGGAACTGGGTCAGCACGGCATCACGGACCTCGAGGAACCGGGCGTTCACGTCGGCCGCCGCGGCCCCAGCCGTCGTCGGCGGCGACGTCGACGACGGGGGCGCGGGCAACCCGAGCCGGCCGCACACCGCAGCTCCGTCAGGCGACGGGAACACGGCGAGGTTGCCCGAGACCAGGGTGCATGCCACCAGGCTGGGTACGGGCACCGAACCGAACTCGCCCGCAGCCCAGAGGTCGGCGCAAGCGGCCGCCGGCCCCCGAGCGTCCACCACCACCGCTTCCGTGCGCGCCTCCAGGTTGGCTTGCTCGTAGCAGGCCACGGTGTCCGGCTTGGTCACATTGCCCGAACGGAGGGCGTACGCGCCGGCCCCCACCAATCCGGCGACCACGACCACGGGCAGGACCCTCCACGCCCGGCGGCGCGGCCTCCAGGGCCGGTGGCGGGGCTGGCCCGACGTGGCCGGCGAGGGCCAATCGGGCGGGGTGGAGACGATGCGGGCGAGCAGCGCCCGAGCACCCGGCGACGCCGCTGCGGTCCGCGGGTCGCGGCCGGGCATCGGGTTCGCCGCCCGAAGACGGAGGAGGGGATCGTTCTGGTCGATCACGGGACTTGACCTTCCGCTCGCCGCCCGGGGCCTGCCCCTCTGTCTTGTCCTGCTCGCCGGTCTTCTTTCCCGATTTCCCGCCCCAGCCGGTTCCGCGCCCGATGGAGGCGCACGGCCACCGATGGCTCAGAGCACCCCACCACCAGCGCGATGTCGCGATGGCTGAGCTCCTCCCACGCGGCGAGGCGCAGGACCTCCCGGTCCGCCTCCTTGAGGCGGGACAGGGCCGACAGCACGCGGTGGCGGTCCTCGTCGGCCTCCACCAGCCCTTCGATCTCCACCTTGGGCGCGGGCTGGCTGCGCAGCCGGGAGGAGAGGTCGGCGCGGCGGCGGTCGCCCCGGCGCTGGTTGGCCAGGACCCGGCGGGCCACGCCGTAGAGCCACGGGAGGCTCTCGCCCTCCGGGATTTCGTCCAAGCGGCGCCAGGCGACGGTGAACGTCTCGGCCACGGCGTCGGCCGCGTCGGCCGCGGCCTCGACCCGGCGTTGGGTGTACGCCAGCACCGCCCCGTACGACGCCTCGTACAGCTGCTCGAACTCCCGCTCGCGGTCCCGCGGCCGCACGTCCTCCACCTCGGACCAAGCCTCGTTCACGTCATGGCCGGCCGCCAAGCGCGGGTAGCGGCCGGTCACGAATGACCGGCCGCTCGCCGCTGCCCGGACACCGCGGCGGCTGGGGAGACCGCGGGGCCCGGCGACCTGTGGGTGACTGCTCTATTCGATGTAGACGGACGAGATGCGATCGTTCCAGGCCCAGGACACCCAGCCCTCGTCGTGGTAGGGGGACGTGTCGCCCGGGTACCACCAACCGGCCCCGTCGCGGTACTCGGCGAGGTGGGCGTAGCAACCCCCGACGATGTACGAGGACGTGCGATCGTCGAACCCGTAGTCGCCCAGGTTCTGCCAGAAGCCCCGGTCCCAGAAGGACACCTGCCGGCCGCCGTAGTAGATGTCGTCGAACACGCTGAGCGGGCTCGAGCAGGAGAACGCCGAGAAGGCCGTGACCGCTCCGGGTGACGAGGTGCCGCCGCCTCGCTGCATGGCGTCGTGTCGCGGCGCCAGCTCCTTGACCCGCTGCTCCATGGCCGTGGCGCTCCTGAAGCACTCCAGTACGCCGCCCTGGCGCCACACCAGGCACGCTCGGGCCGCGCCCCAGTCGCCCGCCAGGTCGACCGTCGACCCCTCGAAGTCGGCGAGCGTCGGGCCGCGCGCCACGTCCGGCGACGGTGGGTGGGGGTGGTCGTTGTCAAGAGGCGTGGCCGCATGGGCCGGGGTTGCCACGAGCGCGCTGAAGATGGCCCATACGGACAGGGTTGCTCCCAACCTCTTCCAGCCCACTTATGCTCCCCACCCCAAACAGCCCGGAGAAGAAGTGTTTTTCTCCTCCCTCCGACCCTCTATGTCCGGCCCCCGCGGAACCTTTCAGATTTTCTCGGAAAGATCCGGCGCCCGGCCGACGGGTAGAGGGACGGTCACGTCCAGCCTGGTGCCCGTCCCCGGTCGCGACGCGATGGTGAGGGTGGCGCCGATCAGCTCGGCCCGCTCCCGCATCCCCACCAGCCCGTAGCCGTGGACTGCGGGAGCGGTGGCCGGGTCCTCCTCGAAACCCCGGCCGTCGTCGGAGACGACCAGGCGCACCTCGCCGTCCATGGCCCGCAGCTGGACGGCGACTGCGGAGGCCTCCGCGTGCTTGACCACGTTCTGCAGGGCCTCCTGGGCGATCCGGTACAGGGCGACCTCCACGTGGGGGGGCAGGGACACCGGCTCCACGTCGACGTCGACCTCCAGGCCGGTGAGGGAGCGGGCCAGGCTCTCCAGCCCCGGCGCCAGGCCGAGGTCGTCCAGCACGAACGGCCGGAGGCCGGCGATGGCGCCCCGGGCCTCGCTCAGTGCCTGCGTGGCCAGATCCTTGGCCACCCCGAGCTCGCGCCGCAGCCGGTCCGGGTCGCCCTGGGCGTCCTCGGCGGCGAGGAGGTGGTACCAGAGGCTGACCAGGCGCTGGCTGATCCCGTCATGGATCTCCCCGGCCAGCCGGCGCCGCTCCATCTCCTGGGCCTCGACGGTGCGGGTGGCGAAGCGCTCGAGCATCTCTTCCCGTTCCGCCAGGCGGCGGTAGAGCCGGGCGTTCTCGATGGCCCGGGCCATGAGGTTGGCGACCTGGGTGAGCATGCTCAGGTCGTCGTCGCCGTAGCGCCGCTCGGCCTTGGCGTGGACGTTGAGCACGCCGACGACGCGGCCCCGGACCAGCATGGGGGCGGACATCATCGACGTGTAGTCCTCACCCCGCAGCTCGGGAATATACCGGTACCGGTTGTCCTTCCATTTGTTCGGCACCACCGCGGGCCGGCCGTTCTTGGCCACCCAGCCGGCGATGCCTTCACCCAGGGCGAGCTGCACCGTCCCGGCCAACCTGTCGAAGGGCGGCGTGGCCCCGGCCAGGACCACCCGGCGCAGCTCCTCGTCGAGCAGGTGGACGAAGCACACGTCCGACGCCGTGGCCGCGGTGACCAGCCCGGCCACCCGCTGGGCCACCTCGTGGACGTCGAGGTCGGCGGAGGTGACCTCGATGATGTGCTCCAGCAGCTGGAGACCGGTGTCGGCTTGCCGGCTCAGTGAAAGATCCCTTCACGGAGGGCGACGGCCACGGCCTGGGAGCGGTCGCCCACCTCCAACTTGCGGTAGACGGCCCGGGCGTGGGTCTTCACCGTGTCCTCGCCGATCGAGAGGCGCAGGGCGATGGCCCGGTTGGACAGGCCCCGCACCATCAGCCCCAGGACCTCGCTCTCCCGCTGGGTCAGCCCGAGCCGGGCGCCCGGCCAGAAGTCGCCGCTCTGGAGCCGGGCTGCGGTGA
Organism: Acidimicrobiales bacterium; assembly: GCA_035494015.1. Classification (GTDB taxonomy): domain Bacteria; phylum Actinomycetota; class Acidimicrobiia; order Acidimicrobiales; family AC-14; genus CADCTB01. The sequence continues at coordinate 9,590 of DATJHJ010000164.1, read as the reverse complement.
TGGCCACCCGGCCGGCCAGGGCGGGGTCAACGGCGACGTCGCCCTCCATGACCCGGTCGAGGTGGTCGGCCAGCTCGGGCCCCGTCGTGGTCTTCAGCAGGAAGCCGGCGGCGCCGACCCGCAGGGCTTGGAACAGGTATTGCTCGTCGTCGTAGACGGTGAAGAACACCACCTTGATCCCGGGATGGCGGCGGACGAGCTCGCCGCACAGGTCGAGGCCGCTGGCCCCCCGCAGCCGAACGTCGAGGAGCACGACGTCGGGCTGGCAGTCGGCGGCCAGGCGGACGGCCTCGTCGGCCGAGGTGGTGGCGGCGGCGATCACCACCCGGTCGCTCTGGGAGGCCAGCATGGAGGCCAGCCCCTCGAGCACGACCTGGTGGTCGTCGACCAGCAGCAGTCGCAGGGGCGATCGGGCCGGGTCGACGTTTGCCACGATCGACAGGTTCTCCCCCATGGGATCCACCTTAGGGGGGAGGCGCCGGAAGCTCGGGCGTCGTAGGCTCTCCCAACCCCCCTTGGCGTTCGACGCCCCGAAACGAGGATCATGTCCGTCACCGAGCATGCAACCGTGACCAACATCCGGCCCCCGGCCAGCCCGGTGCAGATCGTGCCGTCGGTCCTGCCCGCGGACTATTCCAAACTGGGCGAGGAGGTCGCCGCCCTGGAGGCCGCCGGCGTCGACAAGATCCAGTGGGACGTGATGGACGGGGTGTTCGTGCCCAACCTCACGTTCGGCCCCGACGTCATCGCCGCCTGCCGGCCCCACGCCTCGGTGCCCTTCGAGGCCCACCTCATGGTCGTCAACCCCGACCAGATGATGAAGCAGTACCTGGACGCCGGTTGCGAGCTGGTCATCGTCCACGCCGAGGCGTGCACCCACCTGCACCGCACCCTGTCGTCCATCCGCGAGGCCGGGGGCAAGGCGGGCGTGGCCCTCAACCCCCACACCCCGCTCGACGTCGTTCGCTACGTCCTCGACCAGGTCGACCTGCTCCTGGTCATGACCGTGAACCCCGGCTTCGGCGGCCAGGCCTACATCGCCACCATGGAGCCCAAGATCCGCGAAGCCGCCCACATGATCACCGAGAGCGGCTACCGCATCGACCTCGAGGTCGACGGTGGGATCTCGCCCTCCACCATCTCCGGGGCGGCGGCGGCCGGGGCCCGCGTGCTGGTGGCGGGCAGCGCCCTGTACAAGCACGAAGGCGGCCTCACCGACGCCGTCTCCACCCTGCGCCGCCTGGCCGAAGAGGCCGTGGCCGCCTAGCCCCGAATCGCCCGACTACTTGGTCGTCGACAGGAGAAGACCGGATGCCCGACAAGCAGGTCAACATGCAGCGCTCCTGGCGCAGCAACGGCGACGGCCCCGGCCGGCCGATCATGCTGGCCATCGCCGGTGACAGCGCGGCCGGCAAGACCACCATCACCAAGGGGCTGGTCGAGGCCCTGGGCGCCGACCGGATCACGTCGATCTGTGTCGACGACTACCACCGCTACGACCGGATCGAGCGCAAGAAGCTGCCCTTCACGCCGCTCCACCCGGACTGCAACTACATGGACATCATGGAGCAGCACCTGCAGCTGCTGGCCATGGGCCACCCCATCCTCAAGCCGGTCTACAACCACCACGACGGCACGTTGGGCCGCCCGGTCCTGGTCGAGCCCCGCGAGTACGTGATCATCGAGGGGCTGCTCCCCTTGTACTCCAAGCTGACCCGGGCCTGCTTCGATGCCACCGTCTACCTGGACCCGCCCGAGCCCGTCCGGTACGAGTGGAAGATCAAGCGGGACACGAGCAAGCGGGGCTACACCGAAGAGGCCGTCCTCGCCGACCTCGAAAAGCGCGAGCCCGAGTCGGCCGAGTTCATCCGCCCCCAGCGGACGCGGGCCGACATCGTCATCCGCTTCGACCGCATCGAGGGCCGGGACGAGAACGAGCCCCTCTCGGCCACCGTCCTGCTGCGCCCCACGATCTCCCACCCGGACCTGGCCAACATCCTCACCGACGACCACCGCGAGGCCATGCACCTCAAGCTGAGCCGGGACGAGGACGGCAAGCCGGTCGACGCCCTCCACATCCACTCCTATGCCCCCCGCGAGATCACCAAGGAGGTCGAGCAGGAGATCTGGAAGGAGCTCGGCGTGGACGAGGAGGTGCCCGAGTCCCTCGGCACCATCGAGGCCGGCAAGCGCAGCGAGCCGCTGGCCATCTCGCAGCTCATCCTGCTCTACCACATGTTCCAGGCCCGCAACGGCGGCTGACCAAAGGGCGGCGAGCGGCTAGCCGATCACGTCCCGGGGCAGGTGCCCGGTGCGGAGGAACTGCGACCGGACCCGCTTGTCGGTGAGGCGGAACCGCTGCCAGCACCATACGACCAGCAATGCGCCGACCAGCTCCTCGAACACGAGGACGGCGATGCCGTGGTCGAGGGCGGGTAGCCGGCCCGACAGCCGGCGACCGAAGAAGGGCCACCAGAACGCATGGGTGCGGGCCCACATCCCGTCGGCGACGAGGTGGGCGAACATGCCGATGGGCAGGGCCAGCAGGCTGCGGCGCAGATGGCGCCGGCCGCGTGTCCCCAGCATGACGGCGCCAAGGACGACCACGGATCCGAGCAGGGTGTGGGCCAGGCGGGCGCCGCCGAAGGGGGCGTCGAGCAGGTCGGGCAGCAGGGCGCCGATCACCACCACCCGGTAGTCGAACGCCGGGTCACGGAAGACCAGCCACACCAGGCCAAGGGCCAGGCCCGCAGGCCAGAGGATCACGCTAGGGGCGGACGAGGATGCGGTTGCACTGCTCGCAGCGCACGAGCGTGTCCGGCGGCTCCTTGCGCAGCCGGGCGATCTCGGTGGCGGGCAGGGCCAGGTGGCACCCCCCGCACCGGCCGTTGACCAGCGGGGCGGCGGCGACACCTCCCAGATGAGCACGGAGCTCCTCGTAGAGGGCCGCCAGGTCGGCAGGAATGCCTGCCGCCGCCGACTCCCGGGCCTCCAGCTCCGCGGCCAGCTCGCGATCGATCACGGCCCCGGCCTCGGCCACCGCGGCACGCAGGCGGCCGCCCAGGGCGTCCAACTCGGCCCGCCGCTTCTCCAGCCCGGCCACCTCGGCGTCGAGCGGGTCCCGGTCCCCCATGGCCTCCAGCACCTGGTCTTCCAGGGATGACCGCCGGGCCCGCAGGGCCTCGCCCTCGCCCTGCATGGCCTGCAGCTCGCGGGGCACCTTCACCGCGCCCGAGTACAGCTTGGCGTCGAGCTCGGCGATCTTGGCTTCGACCGATGCCAGCTCGGCCTCCAGGCGCCGCTGGACGCGGGCGGCCTCGGCCGCCCGGGCGCCCACCTCGGCCAGGGCGGCCTCGAGCTGGGCCAGATCGTCTTCGCAGGCTCGGAGCTCGGCGGCCTCCGGAAGGTGGTCCCGCCGGTGCCGGAGGCGGTCGGCGGCGGTGTCGTGCTCTTGAACCCGGAGCAGATCGTCGAAGACGCTCACATCAGCCGTCGATGCCACGGTTGCGCCGGGTGGTCGGCGTGGTGGCGTCCACGGCTGGTGGTGGGACGACGACCGTCCTCGGCGGCGAGGTCACATCGGGGATCACCGGCACGGTGATGACGGGGATGGTGATCACGGGTGGCGCGATCACGACAGGGCCCGGGTTCGGGTTGGGGTTGGCGATCGGCCCGTTGACCGGCGGCGTGCCGTCGTTCGCGGGGACGACCTGCTGATTGTTGTTGCGGCCCCGGATCGGGTCGACGACCGGCGCGTTGATCTCGTCCTTGAGCTCGAGGAACTTCGGCGGCCGCTGGTTCGGGACGCGGTCGGGGGCGGGGAGCTGCACGGGGGTCTGGCCCTGGAGCGCCTTCTTCATGAAGTCGGCGTAGATCATGGCCGGATATGTGCCGCCGTACACCTTGGGGAAGACGCCGACGTTGTACATCGGCACCCGGCCGGAAGGTGCGCCCATCCACACCGCGGTCGACAGCTTGGACGTGACGCCCACGAACCAGGCGTCGGCGTTGTCCTCGGCGGAGCCCGTCTTGCCGGCCACGTTCCAGCCCGGGACGGCGGCGGCGGTACCGGTGCCGTACTGCACGACCTGCTGCAGCACCGAGGTGACGGTCCGAGCGTTCTGCACCGAGACGGCCCGGTCGGCCTTGGGGTTGTTCCGGTACAGGACGTTGCCGTCCTTGTCCTCGATCCGGTCGATGAAGTACGGCTCGTGGTGCTCGCCGTCGCTCGCCAGGGTGGCGTAGGCGCTGGCCATGTCGAGCGGGGTGACGGGCGACGTCCCCAGGGTGAGCGACAGGTCGGGGGTGATCTTGCGGGGGCTGCTGTGGTCGCCGGGGGCGGTGCCGATGCCCATGCGCTGGGCCACGTCGACCACCTTGTCAGGGCCGACGAGCTTGATCAGCCGGGCGTAGGCACAGTTCACCGAGTCGACGGTGGCCTCGGTCAGGTCGATCACGCCCGCCGCCTCGCCCTCGTTGTTGTGCGCCTCCCAGACAGGGTCGACACTGCCGGGGTTGGGGATCTTGCACGGCGAGCTGCCGAGGATGGTGTCGGCCGGGATGTCCCCCGCCTCGATGGCCGCCATGAGGGTGAACATCTTGAACGCCGAGCCCACCTGTCGACCGTCGCCCGTCACCAGGTCGACCTTGTTCTGCACGAAGTCCAGCCCGCTCACCGCGGCGCGCACCGCCCCGCTGGAGGGTTCGATCGTCACCAGGGCGGCGTCGAACTGGCCGCGTGTGGTCGGCAGGACGGCGGCGACGGACGCCTCGGCCTCGGCCTGCAGCGCAGGGACCACGGTGGTGTGGATGCTGAGCCCGCCGCGGAACACCAGCCGGTTGCGCTCCGCCTCGGTGCCGCCCAGGTACTTGGGATCCTTCAGCAACTCGTCGACCACGTGGCGGGTGACGTAGTCGTTGCTGTCCGTCTGCGGCGCGGGCTGGGGCGTGGGCAGCGCTTCGGCCTTGAGCTCGACCGCCTGGTCGGGCGTGATGTCGCCCAGAACCTGCATGCGGTCGATGATGACGTCCCGCCGACCCCGGGCGTCCTCCGGGTTGTTGAAGGGATCGGCGCCCACCGGGTTCCGGATCAGGCCGGCCAGGAGGATCCCCTGGCCCAGGGTGAGCTTGTCGACGTCGGTCTGGTAGTAGGTCTCGGCTGCGGCCTGCAGGCCGTAGGCCCCGTTGCCGAAGTAGACGGTGTTGAGGTAGCGCTCCAGGATCTGGGTCTTGGTCATCTGCTTCTCCAGGCGGATGGCCAGCGAGGCCTCCTGGAGCTTGCGGTTGACGTCCTTCTTGGGGTTGAGGAGGGCGGTCTTGACCAGCTGCTGGGTGATCGTCGAGCCGCCCTCGGCGATCTGACCTTCCTGGAGGTTGGAGACCATGGCCCGGGTCATGGCCCGCAGGTCGATGGCGCCGTGCTCGTAGAAGCGCTCGTCCTCGGCGTCGAGCACGGCCTTGACCACGTGCTTGGGCACCTTGTCGATGGGGACCGGCAGGCGGTCCTCCTCGCCGTGCAGGTACTGCATGACCGTGCCGTTGGCCGCGTACAGGATCGACCGGGTGGCGAGGGGGGCCAGCTCGATCTTGGCCACGTCGGAGCCGGTCTCGCCGGCGGTGAAGAACGCCTTGGCCTGGGTGAACAGGGCCAGGCTGCCGACGGCGAGGAGGCCCCCGGCGATCCCGATGGTCACCGCCCACTGGACGAGCACCCGCGCGCTCTTGCCCGCGTACCTCGACACCGCCTGGCCGGTGCGGCTCGGCTCGGCCACGAACATCGCCGAAACGCTACTTCCTGGGAGTGGCCGGCATGGTGCAGGCCTTCTCCCCCGCTGCGCCTATCCCCACTCCTCGCCGAGCATGGCCTCGAGCCGTTCCTTGCGCCGGGGCTTCTCGGTCTTGGGGGTCTGCTTGGCCCGGCACCGCCCGGAGAGGCTGTGCAACCACAGCGTGGTCTTGGCGTCGTCGTCGGGCTCGCCCACCACCCTGGCGTAGCATTCGGGGCAGCGGTACGTCTTGCGTGTGACCGCTCTACCTGTGGACGTTGCCAATCGGATCCTGCCCTTGTTTCTCGTACCGTCTGCGAAAAGACCAGGATACGCCGTTCCCCAGGATTACACGAAGGCGCGAGATTGCAGTGATCTCGCTAGAGTCTGTGCGGGACCTCTGTATCCGGAACCGAAGGTCGAACGAGGAGTAAACGAGAAATGACGAAGATCGCCGAGATCGTCTCGAAGGGCACCTGTGCCCTGTGCGGCAAGGGCGTCCACATCGACACCCACGAGGGCCGAGTGGCCTGCAACGGCTGCAACATGGCCACCGACAACTGCACCTGCGCCCCGCTGCGCTGAGGGGCGCCCCCGGAGCTCGCCCTCGGCGCTAGCTGTGCCGCCACTGGAGCCGGAGTGCATATTGCTCTAGTGTGAACAGATGCCCCGGACCGAGGGGGACTGGGCGCCAGTCCGCACAGCGCGGTAGCGAGCGGCCATGGTCGTCGTCCTCCTGTTGGCGTTGATCTGGGCGGCGGTGCTCGTCCCGCCCGCCGTCCAGGCCCACGCCGCCCGCCGGGAGGCCTTTGTCGTCAGCTTCGGCGCCGCACCCACCGCGGAGATCCTGGCCCCGCCGCCCCCGAGTGTCGGCTCCCCAAGCGTGCGCCGGCGCCGGCACATCGTCGCCAGCCTGCTCCTGGCCATGGCCGGGACAGGACTGGCCGGGCTCCTGCCCACCTTCCGGGTCCTGCTGGTCGTCCACCTGTTCCTGGACGATTCGTTCTTGGCCTACATCGCCCTCCTGGCCCATCAGGCCGACCGCCGGGCGAAGTTGGCGGCCGCCGCGGTCGCTCCGGCCCCGGTCCCCGAGGCCGCCCCACCCGCCCGCCGCCGCGTTCGCCGCCGCGTTCGCCGCCCCGCCATCCTCGTCGACCTCCCGCTGGGCCCCTTCACATTGTAACGGGTGGGTTTACAATGGCGGCATGGACGAGATCGCCAGCCTCCAGCAGTGCAAGGATCCGCTCGTGAGGGCCCAGCGGGCGGCGTCGATGATGCATCACCACCGGGTGGCCATGAGCCGCCTGGCCGCGGTCAGGGCTCAGGCCCTCGTGGAGCTACGCCAGTCCGGCCGATCGGCCGCCGGGCTGGCGGAGGACCTCGGGGTCTCCCGCCAGCAGGTCCACCGCCTCCTGCGGTCGGAGGGCGCTGCCCGCTGAGCCGCGGTCGGCCCGGGCGCAACCCCGGGCCTGGCGGTACCGTCCCTGGTGCGTGTTCGTCGCCGACCTTCGTCATTTCCTCGACATGCCGGACGACGCCCCTGGGCCCGCCCGGCGCATGGCCGAGCACCTGACGCTCATCGTGCGCGCCGCCACGTCCGGCGACGCCGGTTTCGAATGGGTGAGCGGGCTCCCGTGCCGGCGACGACCGGGCCGGACCGCGTGCCCCGGCCACCTCGCCGTGTTCCGCGCCGACGTCCCCCCCACGATCGACTGGCGGTGCACATCGTGCGGGGACGAGGGCGTGATCCGGGGGTGGGAGCGGTCGCCCTACGACCTCAGGACGCGCAGTGCCGAGCAGCTCCCCGGCGACTCGCTCCGGGTCGTCGTCGCGCCCGCGGTAGCCACCACGCTCCGTGGCCTCCTGCTCGTCGATCGGGCCAGCGAGCGGCTGGTGTTCCGGGCTCGCCACACAGACGACGGGATCGAGCTCGGCGGTGATGACGAGGATCTCGACGCGCTGATCGAGGCTGTGGCCGCCGAGGCGGGGCAGGAAACCGACCGCCGGCGCCGGAAGCGGCTGGACGACGCCTTCGCCGCCCTCGAGGACGCCGTCGAGCACGCCGAGCGACCGTAGCCACTCCCCAAGACCGGCCCCCGCCGGGTCGACAACAGAGACAGCCGCACCGGCGGGCAGACACAGCGGTCCTCGACTTCGGCGAGGAGGCAACCCGCTGGCGGTGCGTGAAGTGCGGCTACGGCAACATCGGCCGCGAGCGCTGCGTCGACTGCAAAGCGAAGGCGCCCGACGAGGCCCGGGCCCTGGGCGGGCTGCACGTCGACGTCGACCCCCCGGCGCGGGCTCGATCGGCCGTCGCCGGGCGCCGAGCTCGCCGGACCGTCGCCGCCCTGATAGGGCTCAACCTGGCCTCCGCGGTGGTCCTCGCCGGCATCGTGGCCGCCAACGGTAGGGAACTGGCCACCGCGGTCGGGCTGTCGCTGGCGACAGCACTCCTCGGCGCCGCCGAGCGGCTTCGTCGTCGGCGGCGGTCTCGCGCTGTTGCTGGTGGGACTGCTCCGCTTGGCGCTCGGGCACCCGGTCCTCGATCCTGACCGCCGCCGTCCTCGCCGCCCGCCTTCCCTGAGACGCACATCGACAGGGGCGGGCGTACCATTCTTCCGTGGCATTCGAGATGTCCATCGAGGTACTGGACGGTGACTTCTCGGCTCGCTTCTGGGCGGAAGCCCACGGCGACAGCCTGGTGCAGTCGGCGTTGCAGTACGACGTGGTCGAGTGGCGTTGGCAGTATTTCGACTGGGGAGTCGTCCTCGAGCTCGACTTCGCCGAGGAGAGCGGCTGGGAGCGCTTCCGGGCCAGCCCCGCCGTGCAGGCGGCGCTCGACGCCGTGCCCGACCGCTACTCGGGACTGGTCATCTACCGGGGCCGGGGCGGCAGCTCCACCCCGAGAATGCCGCGGCGCCCCCTCCCCCAGTCCGGCGCCGGCGCCGTCGCCCTGGAGTTCTCCCCGGAGTGGGTGTTCGAGCCCGCGACCAGCGCCCCGGCCCTCCACCCCGTCGCCGCCGCCGCCATCTGACCCGGCGATTTGCGGGCCGGTTTGGTCGACCGTGCAGGGCCAGAGATCCTTCGTCCGTCCGTCCGGGGTGGGCGCTGAGGAACTCGAACCCGGCGTTCGGCCTCCGAACCGGATATCCTCAGTGCTATGTCGAAGACATCCGTCGAGGTCGACCCGGACATCGTGCGGGAAGCTGCTGCGATCCTTGGAACTCGAACGCTCCGGGCCACGATCGACGCCGCTCTCCGCGAGGTGGTGCACGCCAAGCGCCGCCTTGAGCTCGTCGCGCTGCTCAGCCAGGAGGGCCGATTCGACTTCGAGGCTGCCGAGAGGGCGTGGGGCGCTGACACGTAGGTGGCCCGCACCCGCTACCTCGCCGACACCAGCGTCTTCGCCCGGTTGACCAAGCCGGCAGTAGCCGCTGCCTTTTCGCCGCTGGCGGCCGAGGGCCTGGTCGCCCTCAGTGCGCCGGTGGCGTTCGAGCTCGGGTACGCGGCCCGGAGCCCCAGCGATTTCCGAGCATTGAGCGACCGGCTTGGCTCGTTCCCGCCGGTCCCGACGACCGATGCCGACCACCGTCGAGCGCTGGACGTCCAAGCGGCGCTCGCCGACCGCAGCCAACATCGGGCCCTGTCCCTCGTAGACGCTCTGGTCGCTGCTGCCGCCGAGGTGCGCGGCCTCGTCGTCTTGCACTACGACGCCGACTTCGAGCTCCTCGCCGAAATCACCGGCCAGCCCCACCAATGGGTGGTCGCTCGGGGCACCGCCGATTGACCTCGTCCTGTTGGGCGGCCGGCCGAGGTTCGGCACCG
>DATJHJ010000163.1:0-11971 GCA_035494015.1 Acidimicrobiales bacterium | reverse complement strand
CTGCACGTTCGTCTGGGCCCATGCGCTGAACAGCTGTATGGCGCTGGAGGACGACCTCGGGCTGTTCGACTGGTCCTGCGCCGAGCCGGTGGCCGACGTGCTCCGCTACGACGCCCGGGGCCACGGCGGGTGCGAGTGCCTGCACTTCGAGGACCGGGCCTACCGGTGGTCGGCCCTGGTGGACGACATGCTCCGGGTGCGTACGCAGGGGCCGTTCGTGGCCGGCGGGGCGTCCATGGGGGCGGCCACCGCCCTCTACGCCGCCACCCGGGCCCCCCGCCGGGTCCAGGGCCTGGTCCTGGCCATCCCGCCCTCGGCCTGGGAGGAGCGCCCCGCCCAGGCCGAGGTCTACGAGGAGGCGGCCCGGCTGGTGGAACGGCGGGGCCTGCCCGGGTACCTGAAGGCGATGCAGACCGTCGGCCAGCCGCGGATCCTGGCCGAGGAGCTGCCCGAGGCCACCTCCATTACCCTGCGCCATCTGCGGCGCATGGACGAGAAGGTGATGCCGTCCATCCTGCGGGGGGCGGCGTCCTCCGACCTGCCGAGCCGGGAGGACATCCACAACATCGTCGTCCCGACCCTGATCCTGGCCTGGACCGGCGACACCGCCCACCCCGTCTCCACCGCCGAGACCTTGGCCGAGCTCATGGTCATGAGCGAGCTGCACGTGGCCGACGACCTGGCCGCGGTCCGCCGCTGGCCGGAGCTGGTCCGGGACTTCCTGAGCGGCATCTGCCAGTGGGAGCCCTGACGGCGGCAACGCCGGTTCACCGAGGCGTACGGGTCGAACCCAAGTGCGAGGTCCGTCGACCGCACTGAGGCGCGGGCGCGCCGACCGCAGGTTCAGGCCGGGACCGGGGCGGAGCGGAGGAAGCCGAGCATGTCGGCGTCGTTGTAGAGCTTGTGGGTGGTCGGGTGCTGGGGGGACTTGCCCACGACCAGGCCGTCGACGGTCAGTCCCCAGAACCCTTCGTACACCTGGCCGGTCCGGTGGGGGTCCTTGATGTAGTGCTTCACCGGTTTTTGGACGGCCAGACTCGACGCCACCCACGAGGGCTCGTCCAGGAACAGGACGACCCGGGGGGCGAGGCGATCGAGGGCGACGTCGAGCCGCTTCGAGTCGTCGCCGACATGGAGCAGGGTGGTCAGGGAGAGGGACTCGCCGAGCGACCACGTGGCATTGCGCAGGCGGAACAGCTCCAGGCTCCAGCGGCGGATCTCGGTCCAGAAGCCGAGCGGATCCGGGTAGAAGAAGCTCTCGTTGACCTCGCCGAGGGTCAGGGGGCGGTCCTTCCAGGTCAGCACTGGGTCCCGCCACACCGGCGGCTTGGTGGTGACGAGCAGCAGCCAGGCGTTGAGGGAGCCGGGGGAGTTGGCCGGCCACTCGCCCAGGCGGTCGGCGAGGGCGGCGCGAGCCCGCTTGCCCTGGGCACGGGCGGCGGCCAGCCGTTCATCGGCTCGGGGCGAGAAGAGCTGGGCGTCGGTGCGGCGGAGGGTGATGATACGTTCCTTATCGGCCATGCTGGTGGTGGGCTTGACAGGTGGGATCGGCTCCGGCAAGTCCACCGTGGCCTCGCTGCTCGCCCGACGGGGGGCGGTGGTCGTCGACGCCGACGCCCTGGCTCGTGACGCGGTGGCGCCGGGCACGCCGGGTCTCTCCGAGGTGGTGGCCCGGTTCGGCGCCGCCGTGGTCGGCGCCCGGGGGGAGCTGGACCGCGGCGCCCTTGCCGCCGTGGTCTTCGCCGACGCCGCCGCCCTCGCCGACCTCAACGCCATCGTCCACCCCTGGGTGCGAGCCGCCATCGCCGAGCGGCTGGCGGGCTTGGATGGAGGGGCGTTCGACGGGGTGGTGGTCCTGGAGATCCCCCTCCTGGTCGAGTCGGGCCGGTCCTACGGGGCGTCGAAGGTGATCGTGGTGGACTGCCCGGAGGACGTGGCCCTGCGCCGGCTGGTCGAGGAGCGGGGCATGGACGAGGGCGACGCCCGCCGCCGGATGGCGGCCCAGGTGTCTCGCGCCGACCGCCTGGCCGCCGCCGATGTCGTCGTCGACAACTCGGGCTCGCTCGCCGACCTGGAACGGCAGGTCGGCGAGGTCTGGGCCGGGCTGGTTGGCGACCGGAGGAATACCTGAACCCAGGGCGAAGTTGATAGCGACAGACTCAAGTTTGATCGCGCAACAACGCGCAAGGGAGGCAGTACATGGCCAAGGCAGTGGGAATCGACCTCGGGACGACGAACTCGGTGGTCGCCGCCCTGGAGGCGGGCGACCCGGTCGTCATCCCCAACGCCGAGGGTGGGCGCACCACGCCGTCCGTCGTCGGCTTCAGCAAGACCGGTGAGGTGCTGGTCGGCGAGGTGGCCAAGCGCCAGGCCATCACCAACCCCGACCGCACCGTCCGCTCGGTCAAGCGGCACATGGGAAGCGGGTGGACGACCGCGGTCAACGGCAAGACGTACCGCCCGCAGGAGATCAGCGCCCGCATCCTGCAGAAGCTGAAGCGGGACGCCGAGGCCTACCTGGGCGAGCCCGTGACCGAGGCCGTCATCACCGTGCCGGCCTACTTCGACGACGCCCAGCGCCAGGCCACCAAGGAGGCGGGCCAGATCGCCGGCCTCGAGGTGCTGCGCATCATCAACGAGCCCACGGCGGCCGCCCTGGCCTACGGGCTCGACAAGGAGGGCGCCGACCAGACCGTCCTGGTCTTCGACCTGGGCGGCGGCACCTTCGACGTGTCGGTGTTGACCATCGGCGAGGGCGTGTTCGAGGTCAAGGCCACCAGCGGCAACACCCACCTGGGCGGCGACGACTGGGACCAGAAGGTCATCGACTGGCTGGTCACCTCGTTCCGGAACGACCACGGCGTCGACCTGTCGAAGGACAACATGGCGCTCCAGCGCCTCAAGGAGGCGGCGGAGAAGGCCAAGATCGAGCTGTCCTCGGTCCAGGAGACCCAGATCAGCCTGCCCTTCATCACCGCCACCTCGGCCGGCCCCCTGCACCTGGACTACAAGCTCACCCGCTCGAAGTTCCAGGAGCTCACCGCCGAGCTGGTGGAGGCGACCCGCAAGCCGTTCGAGCAGGCCGTGCGTGATGCCGGGCTGTCGGTCGGCCAGATCGACCACGTCATCCTGGTGGGTGGGTCGACCCGCATGCCCGCCGTCGTCGACCTGGTCCGGTCGCTGACCGGCAAGGAGCCCCACAAGGGCGTCAACGCCGACGAGGTGGTGGCCGTGGGTGCCGCCATCCAGGCCGGCGTGCTGAAGGGCGAGGTCAAGGAGGTCCTCCTCCTCGACGTGACCCCGCTGTCGCTCGGCGTGGAGACCAAGGGCGGCGTGATGACCAAGCTCATCGAGCGCAACAGCACCATCCCGACCAAGCGGTCGGAGGTCTTCACCACCGCGGACGACAACCAGCCGTCGGTCGAGGTCCACGTGCTGCAAGGTGAGCGGGAGGTGGCGGGGGCCAACCGGTCGCTCGGCCGCTTCCACCTCACCGACCTGCCGCCGGCGCCGCGAGGCGTGCCCCAGATCGAGGTCACCTTCGACATCGACGCCAACGGCATCGTCCACGTCTGGGCCAAGGACCGGGCCACCGGCCGTGAGCAGTCGATGACCATCACCGGCCAGACCGCTCTGTCGCCCGACGAGATCCAGCGCATGGTGGCCGACGCCGAGGCCCACGCCGAGGAGGACCGCCGCCGGCGTGAGGAGGCCGAGGTGCGCAACACCGCCGACTCGCTGGTGTACCAGACCGAGAAGCTGCTGCGGGACGCCCCCGACCCGCAGGTGGAGGGTGCCCTGGCCGCGGTCAAGGAGGCCCTGAAGGGGAGCGACGTCGAGGCCATCCGGTCGGCGACGGAAACCCTCTCGGCCGCGAGCCAGTCCCTCGGCCAGCGCCTGTACGAGCAGGCCGGGTCGGCTGGGACCGGTGGCGACGACGAGATCGTCGACGCCGAGATCGTGGACGGCGACTCTGGCGACGGCGGTGTAGCCGGCGGGAGGGCGGCGTAAGCCATGGCCGTCCAGACCGAGTGGTTGGAGAAGGACTACTACGCCCTGCTCGGGGTGCCGGAGACGGCCTCCGAGCAGGACGTGACCCGCGCCTACCGCCGGCTGGCCCGCGAGCTGCACCCCGACGTCAACCCGGACAAGCCCGACGCCGAGGACCGGTTCAAGGAGGTCTCGGCCGCCTACGACGTCCTGGGCGACGCGGCCAAGCGCAAGGAGTACGACGAGCTACGCCGGTCGGCGCGCCGCGGCCCCGGTGACGGCGGGTTCCAGATCCACGTCGACGACCTCGACGACCTCGACGACCTCGGCGACCTGTTCGGCGGGCTCTTCGGGAGCGCCGGCCGGCCGCGCCGTGGCCGAGACGTGGAGACCGAGGTCGAGCTCGGGTTCGAGGACGCGGTGCGGGGGGCCACCGTCAACGTCGGCTCGGCGAGGGGCCGGGTCCCCGCCGGGATCGAGGACGGCCAGATGATCCGCGTCCCCGGTCAGGGCGGGGACGGGCGGGACGGCGGCCCGCGAGGCGACCTGTACGTGACCGTGCGGGTGGCGCCGCACCGCCTGTTCGGGCGCCGGGGCGCCGACCTCACCCTGCGCGTCCCCGTCACCTTCGCCGAGGCCACGCTGGGCGCCGACATCCGGGTCCCGACGCTGGACGGCGAGCCGGTAACCCTCCGCATCCCCGCGGGCACACCCTCGGGGCGGACCTTCCGCGTCCGCGGCCGAGGGGTGCCTGGCACGGGCGACCTCCTGGTCACCGTCGACGTCGCCGTTCCCCGGAAGCTGTCCGAGGAGCAGCGGAAAGCGGTGGCGGCGCTGGCCGAGGCCACCCCTGCGTCGCCCCGGGCCTACCTGGGCGTGTGACCCTCCGCAACCACGATGCCGAGCCGCGCTCGACCTAAGGTTGGCCGGAACGCGAGCGCGAGCGCTCCTGAGAGGACGGGCATGAACGAGATGGGCGATCCCCCCCTGGAACTGGTCCTGGACGAGATCTCCCGGGACGAGTGCCTCGAGCTCCTGGCTAGCCAGTCGATCGGGCGCCTCGCGGTGGCCGATCACGGTGGGTACCCACCGCACATCGTCCCGGTGAACTTCGTGCTCGACGGGGACGCCGTGGTGTTCCGCTCCAACGTCGGGCTGAAGTTCCGGCTCTCGGTCCTTTCGGAGCACTCGGTGAGCTTCGAGGTCGACTCCGTCGAGCCCGGCGGGCACATGGCCTGGAGCGTGGTCGTCCAGGGCCGGGCCGAGCTGCTCGGCGACGACGACATCGCTGCCATCCCGGCCGGCGCCTGGCTGCGGCCCATGGCGCCGGGGGAGCGAGCGGAATGGGTCAGGATCGTGCCCTACGCCATCACTGGGCGAAAGGTGCGGCCGGTACCGATCTCGCCGGACCGGGAGACCTGAGCCGTCGCGCTTGGGGAGGCGCGCCGTGCTCAGACGCTGACTGCTTCAGGGTTGGCGGTCGCCGTCTCCTGCGGGGTGGGGCTGGCGAAGGCCTTGCTCTTCGGGGTGACGAAGGCGTGGACGAACCCGGCGATGGAGAGCAGGGTCAGCAGGATCACGCCCATGTAGATAACGGTTGCGGCCTGCGAAGCCTTGGTGCCCAGCACGCTGAAGCCGTAGGAGGTGAGCAAGATCCCTCGCAGGGTCTCGCCCTTGAACACCGTCTCCCGCTGGGTGGTCAGGTCGGCCAGCTGCTTCTGCAGGTCGGCCACGCCGGGGTCGTTGTTCTTCTGCGCCGTGGCGATCTGGGCCCGCAGGCTGGTCTGGACGTCGCCGATCTCGGCGTAGGTGAGGCCGTTGGCGGTGGTCTTCACGTGCAGGCCGATGAACTGGTTGGCGTAGCACTCGGCCTGCTTGCCGGTGGTGAGGGCCTGGCCGGCGTAGCGGACCAGGCAGTCGGCCTGCCGCTCCTCGTCGGTCAGCGTGTCCGCCGTCTTGAAGGTGATCTTCTCCTGCTTGAGCTGGTCCGTCACGTAGCGCTTCGAGAAGTTGGCGTTGCTGGTCATCACCACGCCGATGACGAGGAGCAGGCCGGCCAGTCCGATTCCTCCGATGCTGAACAAGATGTCGAGGGTCCTGCGCTTCACGGTCGCTCCCTTGGCTCGCTGTTGTTTGCTGGCTGTGGCCTCAGCATCGGCGTTTCCGAGGTCGGCGGGCAGGGTCGAAAGTCCCGGGACCGGGGGACCGAGGTCCCGGAGCGGGTCGGAGGTCGACGTGGGTAAGGTCGCGGCGCGCCCCAATCAAGCCTGAGGAGGCTGCGTGCCTGAGCCCCAAGAGCCGGACGCCGGCCCCGCCGTCAGCCTGGACGAGATCGACCGAGCCCAGTGCCTCGAGCTACTCGGCACGACCTCGGTCGGCCGGGTTGCGTTCCTCGTCGAGGGCCGGCCGGTCATCCTCCCGGTCAACTACGCGGTCGACGGCGAGACGATCGTGTTCCGCACCGCGGAGGACACCGTCCTGAACCAGGTGGCCCTCCAGGCCGTGGCGTTCGAGGTCGACCGGATCGACGAGACCAGCCGGACCGGTTGGAGCGTGCTGGCGCAAGGGGTGGCCCAGGACGTGAGCCAGGCGATCGACACCAAGTCGGAGCGGCTTCGCGCCCTGGCCCTGGTGTCGTGGGCCCCCGGTCAGCGCCACCGCTGGTTCGGGATCAAAGCCGACGTCCTCACCGGGCGCCGCCTCCGCTGACACCGGCGAGCGCGGCTTCGAGCGGGCCGGGCCCCCGCCAGGGCGTCCTCTTCGCCGGCGGGATCGGCGCCCTGGCCGGGGCGTGCCTGGGCCGCCGCCGGCCCGTCGCCGCTGCGGCGGCCGGCGCCCTCCTGCTGGCCGGTTCGGAGGCGGTGGCCCGCCACCTGCAGAAGCCGGGCCAGATCCCGCCGCTGTGGCAGCGCATCGCGGTGAGCGCGGCGATGGCCGCTCCCCTCGGGTGGTTGGCCGGCCGGTTCTCGCGCCTCGGGCCGGTGGCCGTCGGGGCCGGAGCGGGGGCGGTGGCCGGCGCGATGGGCCTGCGGCCGCAGAAGGTCGTCCTCGGACCGGTGTTCGGCGCCACCGTGGGCCGGGCCCTGGCGGCCGCCGACCCGGACGTACCGGCGGCCGTCGTGGCCAGCGCCACGGTGCTGGCCTACCGGATCACCTCCGCCGCCGTCTTTCGCGACGCCCAGGTCACCCTGCTGGCCGAGCGCGTGCAGCCGGCAGACCTGCCGTTCGTGGTGCCCCTGGAGTCGCGCACACGCTTCGTCGGCACCGACTACGTGCGGGACCTGGCCGAGGTGCTGGGCGGGGACTACGTCCGGGGCGCGGCCGACGCCGGCATCGTGGCCTCGCTCGACCAGCTGGCCGGTCCCGACTTCGACCCGTCGGCCGTCGGCCCCGCCGTGCGCGAGTTCTACGAGCACACCACCCGCTTCAGCCTCGACATCGTGCCGGCGTGGCGGGCGTGGGTGCGCCCCGGCTACCTGCTCTACCGGACGCTCGTCGCCCGCCCCCTGGGCCAGGCCAACGTGCCCATGAACCAGCGGGAGGCGATGCGGGGCATCGACAGCCGCATCGACACCATCGACGTCGACCGGGACGGCGTCACCGACGTCCGGGGGTGGATCAGGTCGTACCGGGCCACCGGGGACCCCATCTACGTCGGCATCTACACCACCTACCGCGACGACGCCCGGGGTTATGTCAGCGTGGGGTTCCCGCTACCCCAGGCCAGCTTCACCGCCACGCTCGTCCCCCAGGCCCGGGGCGGGGGTGGGCTGCGGCTGACCAGCCGCAGCGACCTGCCGCACCCCGGCCATTACCTGACCTACGTGGACCCGGCGTCCCGGGAGCTGACCGCCCTGGCCGTGCGCGGCTTCGCCGAGGAGCTCGACGTGTACGTGGAGGGCGGCGAGCTACGGGCCGATCACGCCTTCTGGGTGTTCGGGCTTCCCTTCCTCGTGCTCCACTACGGCATCCATCGCAAGCCGTCGGATGCGGGGGGACCATCGGGGTAGGGTTGGCCTGGGCCGGCGCGGGCCGGCGAGGCGGAAGGAGCCCCTGATGGCGTCCGAACTAGCTCCCGGGAGCGTCGTGGTCACCGGGGCCAACGCATCGAACGGCGGCGGCGCGGTGTTCCGCATCGACCCGGCGACGGGGACCGAGACCAGCGTGGCCACGGCCGGTGACTTCGCCACGCCCATCGGGATCGCCATCCAGGCCGACGGCCAGATCCTGGTGGCCGACGCCGACGCCTTCGGCGGGCCGGGCGGGGTAATCCGTGTCGATCCCGGCACGGGCACGCAGGCGACGGTCGCGTCCGCCGGCCTTTTCTCCAACCCGTTCGACGTCGTGGTCGACGCCAAGGGCAGCATCCTCGTCGTCGACCCCCACGCCGCCGGCACGGGCGGGGTCATTCGGGTCGACCCCACGACCGGCAAGCAGACGATGCTGTCGTCCGGGAAGGAGACCGGCGGGGCGGCGCCGCTGCGCGAGGTCGGGATCGCCCTCGAAGCCGACGGGCACATCCTGGTCGTCGAGCAGAGCCTGGCCGGTGGCGCCTCGGGCGGGGGGCGGGTGACCCGCATCGCGGCAAAGACGGGCACGCGCAAGGTGGTGTCCGAAGGCGGGTCGTTCGCCAGCGCCACGGGGGTGGCGGTCGAGGCGGACGGCAGCATCCTGGTCGTCGACGCCAACGCCTTCGGGGGCAGTGGCGGGGTGATCCGCGTCCACCCGAAAACGGGGGCCCAGTCCACCGTGTCCTCGGGCGGCGTCTTCGTGAGCCCACTGGGGATCGCGGTCGAGGCGAACGGCGGCATCATCGTCGCCGACTCGGACGCCTTCGCCGGCAAGGGCGGGTTGATCCGCGTCGACCCGAAGACCGGCGCCCAGACCAAGGTGTCCTCGGGCAAGAAGTTCGTCGGCCATCGCCGGCTGGCCATCGCGCCCACCCACCACTGAGGACGTCTCCGCCGGGGACGGCGGTATCGTCCGATCATGTCGGACTCGGGGGTGCGGCTCAGCGAGTTGCTGGTCGCCCTCTCCCTGGCCACCGACCTCGGGTTGGGGCAGCCGGCGGAGCACATGCTGCGCGCCGCCCGTATCAGTATGCGCCTCGGCGAGCGGCTCGGCCTCGACCCGGACCAGCTGGCCACCCTGTACGACGTCAGCATCCTCACCTATGTCGGTTGCCCGGTCTTCGGGAACGAGGCGGCGACGGTCTTCGGGGACGACATCGCCTTCCGAGCCCACGCCGCCGAGGTCGACCTGGCCGGGTTCCCCGCGCTGGTGTTCATGCTGCGGCGGGCGGGCTACGGGACGTCGGCGTTCAACCGGGCCCGCCAGATCGCCGGGATCATGGCCAGCCAGGGGCGGGCCGTGGTCGAGCAGATGGCCAACCACTGCTCCGCCGCCGGCGAGCTGGCCGACCGCCTGTCTCTCGGCCCCGACGTGCGGGCGGGCATCGAGCAGTCGTATGCCCGATGGGACGGGCAGGGTGTTCCTCCCGGGCTGGCTGGGGACGCGCTGGCGCTCCCGGCCCGGATCTCCCACGTGGCCGAGGCCTGCGAGGTGTTCCAGCGCACGGCGGGCGTCGAGCACGCCGTCGAGATGGTGCAGTCACGGCGCGGGACCCACTTCGACCCCGAGGTCGCCGCCGCCGTGGAGGTCGACCCGGAATCGCTCTTCACCGGGATCGACGACCACGCCCTCGAGGAGATCCTCGACATCGAGCCCGGCGCACGGCCCCCGCTCGGCGAGCGGGAGCTGGACCAGGCATTGGAGGCGATCGGGGACTTCTGCGACATGCGCTGCCCGTACTTCGCCGGACACAGCCAGGGCACCGCCGACCTCGTCGCCGGTGCCGCCGACTGCCTAAACCTGCCGGCGGCCGATGCCGCGCTGGCCCGCCGGGCCGCCCTCGTCCACGACGTGGGGCGGTTCGGAGTGCCCGGGTCCGTGTGGGACAGGAAGGGCCCGCTCACCAGCAGCGACCGGGAGCGGATGCGGATGCACGTCTACTACGTGGAACGCATCTTCAGCCGGCCCGAGCCCCTGCGCCGGATCGGCCTCCTCGCCGCCACCCACCACGAACGGATGGACGCGTCGGGCTACCACCGCGGCGTCGGCGGCACCATGCTGTCGACCTCGGCCCGCGTGCTGGCCGCGGCGGACGCTTTCCACGCCATGACCCAGCCCCGGCCGCACCGCAGCGCGATGTCCGAGGCGGACGCCGGCCGCCAGCTGCGCCGTGAGGCCGACGCCGGGCTGCTGGACCCCGTCGCCGTCGACGCCGTCCTGACCGCCTCCGGCCAGGCCCCGAGCCGGGCCCGAGCCGGCGGGCCGGCGGGGCTGACGGCGCGGGAGAGCGACGTCCTCGCCCTGCTGGCCCGGGGCCTGCCCAACAAGGGGATCGCACGCGAGCTGGGCATCAGCCCCAAGACGGTGGGCAACCACGTCGAGCGCATCTACACCAAGCTGGGGGTCACCAACCGCGCCGGAGCGGCGATGCGGGCCATGGAGTACGGGCTGGTGAGGCCGTCGCCGGCCCATGCCGGCTGAGTCAGCCGGCCGGCAGCGGGGGGGTCTTGGTGCAGCCGGCTTCCTTGCCCAGGTAGCGGAGCCCGGTCAGGTCGGACTTGGAAAAGCCCGTGGGCCGGATGGTCTGCTGGGCCGCGTCGGGGTACATGAGCGAGGTCAGGTCGCTGGTATGCCCGAGGCCGGCCACGTGGGCCAGCTCGTGGAGCAGGATCCGGCCCCACGTGATGTTGTTCCGGCCGATCGGCCCGGTCCCACTGCCCGCCGGCGGGCCGAACCCGTCGCCGATGGGGGCCTTGGTGGCCTCGTCGTTGTAGGCGTCGACGTTGAAACGCAGCCGGGCGGAGACCGTCACCCCGTCGACGACGAAGGGCACGGTGTTGCCGAGGATCTGGGACTGGCCGTTGGTCTGCTCGTCGGAGAAGTGCTGCCAGGAGATGAGGATCGGCGCCCACCGGCCCGGGTAGCGGGCGGGGACGTACGGCACGTTCCGGGTGTCCTCGTCGGTCAGGCCGTCGTCGATGAACGTCATGCCGGTGGCCTGGGCCAGCCGGCGGAACGCCTCCCGGGTGTTCTCGACCACGAAGGCGGGGGCGACGGCGCCGTTCTGGATGTAGTGGACCGGCTCGCACGGGTTGAAGCGGGCCGGGGTGCACCCGTCAGGGTTGACCCGCAGGAAGGTGTAGGTGATCGGCAGCTTGGCGATCTCGTTGGGGTCGAGGCTGCGGATGCCGAGGGTGTCGACGTGGTCCTTGGCCGGGCAGGCGTCGAGCGGGGCGGCGGGCGCAGCCAGGGGATCGGCATCGTTGGCGGCGGCGCCGCCCCCGCCGCCGCCACCGCAGGCGGCGAGCAGGAGGAGGGTGGCCAGGCAGGCCACGAGCACGGGGGACCGTCGGTGCCGGCTTCGAGTCGTCCCGGGAGTTTACGTGCGCTCGAACAGGTGCCAACGGTGGTGGGCCAGCGCGGGGGCCACCGGGGCGGGCACGAACCGCTCCCACGAGGCCAGCCGGGCGATCCGGTCCTCCATGGTGGTGTCCTCGCCCTTGAGGAAGGGCAGGATCGACCACACCCACGCCTTGCCCTCCGACGCCTGCCCCCGCCGCAGGATCTTGGCGATGGGGACGGAGGTGTCGGGGAAGGGGGGGATGTCGAACAGGCCCGTGCCTGCGGGGCGCAGGCCGAGGTCGACCGCCGCGGCCCGGGCCGCGGCGGGGTCGAGGGCGGCCTCGTTCAGCTCGCTGCGGAACAGCTCCTTGTGCCACAGCCGGGCCCGCAGGTGCATGAAGACGTTCTTGTTCGGCACGCAGCACAACACGCCCTTGGTCGCCCAGCGGGCCTGGGCCGCCAGCGCGGCCCACGGGTCGTCGAACCACCACAGGGCGGCAAAGCTGAAGACCAGGTCGTAGTCGGCGGGCAGCCGTTCGGGCCACGTGGCCGGGTCCGCGCCGTCGAC
>DATJHJ010000162.1:0-42679 GCA_035494015.1 Acidimicrobiales bacterium | reverse complement strand
GCCGGCGAGGACGCGGTTGACGTAGGCAGCGTCGATCACCGGGGGGATGTCGTAGGGGCCGGTGGTGGTCGTGCGGGCCGGTTCGGTGGCGACGGTGGCAGACGGTGTTGCGGCGCCGGTCGACTTGGGCGAGCAGGCGGTGAGGAGCAGCATGGCTGCCAGCGCCAGGATGACTCGCCGTCCGCCCACGCATGAGTAATATCATCCCCTTTCACTCGCCGCAAGGGAACGGTCAAGAGCGCGAGGAGACCGTCGCGCTAGGGTGCGATCGATGGACAGGCCTCGGCTCGCCAACCCGCGCTGATGGCCCGGCTGACGGCTGAGAACCTCCAGCGGGCCCGCCAGCTCGTCGCCCTCTATCCGCACCCGCGTTCGGCCCTCATCCCTATCCTGCACATCGTCCAGGAGCAGGACGGATGGCTCACGCCCGACGGCATGGCGCACGTCGGCGAGCTGCTCGACATCGAGCCGGCCGAGGTCTACGGCACCGCCAGCTTCTACGACATGTTCTTCACCCACCCGGTCGGTCGCCACCTGGTCTCGGTCTGCACGAACCTGGCCTGCCTGCTGAACGGCGGGGGCGAGCTGCTGGAGCACGCGGAGGCTCGCCTGGGGGTGGCCGCCGGGGGGACGACGGCGGACGGGGAGTTCACCCTCGAAGAGGTGGAGTGCATCGCCTTCTGCGGCGCCGCCCCCTGCCTGGCCGTGAACTGGCGGTTCTTCGGCAACGTGTCCAACGACGACTTCGACCAGCTCGTCGACGACCTGGCCGCCGGGCGGCTGGCCGACGAGGTCCCGCCCCACGGCACGCTGTGCCGGGTCCGCCGGCGGGTGGGGCTGACGGCCGGAGTCCCTGCCGGCCCACCCCCCGCAGACGATGCAAAGCCGGCGCAGGGGTCGGCGCAGTGATCACCGACGCCAAGCCCATCGTCACCGCCCGCATCGGCGTGCCCGAGTCCTGGACGCTGCGCGCCTACCTGGAGCACGGCGGCTACGACGGGCTGCGCAAGGCCCTCACCATGGACCGGGCCGACGTCACGCAGGAGGTACTCACCGCCAACCTGCTCGGTCGGGGCGGGGCCGGTTTCGAGGCCGGCAAGAAGTGGGGGATGCTGCGCAAGGCCGAGCCGGTCTACCTGGTGATCAACGGCGACGAGAGCGAGCCCTGCACCTTCAAGGACCACATGCTCCTGGAGGAGGACCCCCACGAGATCGTCGAGGGGACGCTCATCTGCGCCTACGCGGTCGGGGCCAGCCAGGCCTTCATCTTCGTGCGGGGCGAGTTCGCCCTCGGCCTCGAGCGCCTGACCGCCGCCGTCAACGAGGCGTACGCCTTCGGGGCCATCGGCCGCAACATCCTCGGCTCGGACTTCTCCGTCGACCTGGTGGTCCACCCCGGCGCCGGCGCCTACATCTGCGGCGAGGAGACGGCGCTGCTGGAGAGCCTGGAGGGCAAGCGGGGCTACCCCCGGGACAAGCCGCCCTGGTTCCCGGCCGTCAAGGGCCTGTACGGCGCGCCCACCGTGGTCAACAACGTCGAGACCATGTCCAACCTGCCGTGGATCGTGCAGAACGGCGGGGCCGCCTTCGCCGCCCTGGGCATCGGCCGTTCGACGGGCACACGGATCTTCTCGGTCTCCGGTCACGTCAAGCGCCCGGCCAACTACGAGATCGAGATGGCCAAGACCACCTTCCGGGACCTCCTCTACGACCCCAAGCTGGGCGGCGGGATCCGCAACGACAACGAGCTGAAGGCGTTCGTCCCCGGCGGCGTGTCGGCGCCCTGGTTCGGGCCGGACCAGCTCGACATGGCGCTCGACCAGGACGCGGTGGGCAAGGCCGGATCCATGCTCGGCTCGGGCTCGGTGGTGGCCATGGACGACACCACCTGCATGGTCCGCGCCGCGTGGCGCATCACCCGCTTCTTCCACCGGGAGTCGTGCGGGCAGTGCACGCCGTGCCGCGAGGGCGGCGGTTGGCTCGACAAGGTCTTGCGCCGCATCGAGCTGGGCCAGGGTCGCGAGTCGGATCTCGACCTGCTGCTCGACGTGTGCGACAACATCGCCCCGGGGCTGAGCTGGCCGCCGCAGAAGACCACCATCTGCGTGCTCGGCCCCTCGATCCCGTCCTCGATCGTGTCCGGCATCAAGATGTTCCGCGACGAGTTCCTGGTCCACATCAAGGACGGCAGGTGCCCGTTTGGCTGACCCCGTCAACATCACGGTCGACGGCAAGGTCTTGGAGGCCAAGCCGGGCGAGATGGTCATTGCCGCCGCCGAGCGGGGCGGTATCTACATCCCCCGGTTCTGCTGGCACCCCCGGATGCGGCCGGTGGGCATGTGCCGGATGTGCCTGGTCGAGGTTAAGGGCCCCCGCGGCTTCGCCCTCATGCCCGCGTGCTACGTGCCGGTCGCCGACGGCCAGGAAATCGTCACCGACTCGCCCAAGGTGAAGAAGGCTCAGGACGGCGTCCTCGAGTTCCTCCTGATCAACCACCCCCTCGACTGCCCGGTCTGCGACCGCGGCGGCGAGTGCCCGCTGCAGGACCAGACGTTCGCGTTCGGCCCCGGCGAGAGCCGCTTCGTCGAGGAGAAGCGGCACTGGGCCAAGCCGATCCCGATCAACCCGCTCGTCGCCCTGGACCGGGAACGCTGCATCCAGTGCTCGCGCTGCACCCGCTTCGCCGACGAGGTGGCGGGCGACGCCATGATCGACTTCGTGGGACGGGCCGACCAGACCGAGGTCAACACCTTCCCCCAGCGGCCGTTCACCTCCAACTTCAGCGGCAACATCGTCCAGATCTGCCCGGTCGGCGCCCTCACCGCCACCCCGTACCGCTTCCGGGCCCGGCCCTGGGACCTCGACGTCGTCGAGTCGACCTGCACGGCCTGCGCGGTGGGGTGCCGCATGGCCCTGCAGTCGTCCTCCAACCGGCTGGTCCGCCACCTCGGGGTCGACAGCGAGCCGGTCAACCACGGCTGGCTGTGCGACAAGGGCCGGTTCGGCTACGAGATGGTCGACAACCCCGGCCGCCTCCGCCAGCCCCTGGTCCGCAAGGGCGGGGCCCTCGTCGAGTCGACCTGGAACGAGGCGCTCGACGCCGCCGCCCAGGGCCTGGCTCGCGTGCGCGACTCGGCCGGGCCGGGCGCCATCGCCGTACTCGGCGGGGCCCGCCTGCCGAACGAGGATGCCTACGCCTGGGCCAAGTTCGCCAAGGGTGTGCTGGGCACCGACAACGTCGACTGCCAGCTGGGCGACGGCCTGCCCGCCGAGGTCGTGCTCGGCCTGCCCCGGGCCACGATCGACGAGGCGTGCGGCGCCGACGCCGTCGTCCTGCTCGCTCCTGACATCAAGGACGAGCTGCCGGTCCTCTACCTGCGCCTGCGCGAGGCCGCGGTCGACGGCAACCTCAAGCTCATCGAGATCTCCCCGCAGGGCACGGGGCTCAGCCGGCACGCCGAGGTTCGCCTGCAATACCGGCCGGGCGAGGCGGCCACGGTGATCCGGGCGCTCGCCGCCGAGCAGGTCCCGGCCGACGGGGCGGGCGGGGTCTCTGCCGGGGACATCGGGGCCGCGGCCGAGGTGCTCGGGGCGGCGGGATCCGTTGTCGTCGTGCTGGGCCGGCCGTCGCTGGCCGAGCCGGCCGACACGGTGGCCGACGCCGCCGGTGTGCTCGCCGCGGCCATGCCCAACGCCACGTTCCTGCCCGCGCTGCGGCGGGGCAACGTTCACGGCGCCCTCGACATGGGCCTGGCCCCCGGCCTGCTGCCCGGCCGAACGTCGCTCGACGACGGCCGGGCCTGGTTCGCCGAGGCGTGGGGCCAGGTCCCCGGCGCCCGGGGGCTGGACGCCGCCGGGATCCTGCAGGGCGCGGCAGGCAACGGCATTCAGGCGCTCGTGCTGGTGGGCGCCGACCCGGCCTCGGACTTCCCCGACCGGACGCTGGCCCGCGCCGCCATGTCCGGCGGCGCGTTCACCGTCGTCGTCGACCTGTTCGGTGGGGACGGAGCCTTCCCCGACGCCGACGTGATCTTCCCTGTCGCCGGTTACGGCGAGCGGCCGGGGACGACCACCAACCTGGAGGGCCGGGTCAGCCGGCTCGGGCAGAAGGTCACCGCCCCGGGCACGGCCCGGCCGGACTGGATGGTCCCGGCCGAGCTGGCCTTCCGCCTCGGGGGAGACCTGGGGTTCTCGTCGCTCGACGACATCGCGGTCGAGATCGAACGGCTGGCTCCCGCCCACGCCGGGCTCACCCCGCAGCTCCTGTCCCGCCCCGGCTACCGCGACGGCATCGTCGTCCCCATCGAGGATCTGCAGCCAACGGCGACGGACCGGCCCAAGGAGCACATCGAGGTCACGGCCAACAAGGCCCACCTCGGTCAGGTGATCCCGGAGAACGACCCCGAGGCCGACGCCCCGCTCGCCCCTCTGGCCGGTGATCCGCCCCCCGCGCCGGCCGCTCCCGACCGAGCCCGGCCCCCGCTGCTGCGCTTTCGCCCCGCCCCGCCCACCCGCCCCGCCCCGCCGGTCGACGCCTACTCGCTGCGCCTCGTCGCGTCCCGCCCGCTCTACGACGCCGGCGCGTTGGTGCAGCGCTCGCCCTCCTTGGCCGGCCTGGCCGACGGTCCCTGCCTGCGCGTCAACCCCGCCGACCTCGGTCGCCTGGGCGTGGCCAGCGGTGGCCGGGTTCGCGTCACGTCGTCGCGCACGTCGCTCGTCCTCGACGTGGCCGCCGACGCCCGGGTCCTGCGGGGGTCCGCCGTGCTGGCGTTCAACACCATCGGCGAAGGGGCGGCGGAGCTGATCGATCTCTCCCAGCCCGTCACCGACATCCGCATCGAGACGGTCGGCCCGAGCGGCCGGGAGCGGGAGGCGTAGAGCCCCCATGGGCGACCCGCTTTACGCCGACGGCATCAACCTCGCCGTCATCCTCATCGTGCTGGCCAAGGTCCTGGTGATCTTCGCCTTCCTGATGGTGTCCGTGCTGTTCATGGTCTGGTTCGAGCGCAAGGTGATCTCGGACATGCAGAGCCGGATCGGCCCCGACCGGGCCGGCCCGTGGGGGCTGCTGCAGACCCTGGCCGACGGGATCAAGCTGTTCTTCAAGGAGGACCTGCTCCCCGACCGGGCCGACCGGCGGGTGTTCCACCTGGCTCCCTACCTGTCGATCGTCCCCGCCTTCCTGGCCTTCGCCGTCATCCCGGTCGGCGGCACCATCTCGGTGTTCGGCCACAAGACGATCATGCAGCTGGCCGACCCGCCGGTCGGCGTGCTGTTCCTGTTGGCTATGTCCTCAATCGCCGTGTACGGGGTCATGCTGGCCGGCTGGGCGTCCGGGTCGAAGTACCCGCTGCTCGGCGCGGTGCGGGCCTCGGCCCAGATGGTTTCCTACGAAGCCGCCATGAGCCTGGCCGTGGCCACCGCGGTCCTCTCCGCCGGGTCCCTGTCGACCCAGGACATCGTCAACACCCAGTCCGGCTGGCGCTGGAACCTCTGGGTGCTCGGCGTCGTTCCCTTCGTGATCTACCTCATCGCCGCCACCGCGGAGACCAACCGGCCGCCGTTCGACCTGGTGGAGGCCGAGCAGGAGCTGGTCGGCGGCTTCCACACGGAGTACTCCTCGATCAGCTTCGCCCTGTTCTTCCTGGCCGAGTTCATGAACACGGTGACCGTCTCGGCGGTCGTGGTCACCCTGTTCCTCGGCGGGCCGAACGGGCCCCACATCGGGTTCCTCCCCTCGCTGTGGCCGGTGGTGTACTTCCTGGCCAAGCTGTTGGTGTTCCTGTTCGTCTACGTGTGGTTCCGGGCCACGCTGCCCCGCTTCCGCTACGACCAGCTCATGGATCTGGGTTGGAAGCGGCTCATCCCCCTGGCCCTCTACTGGCTCCTGCTGATCGCCGCCCTGCGGGTCGGCCGGGACCAGGGCTGGAACGTCTATGTCGTGCTGGCCGCCGGGGTGGCCGTGGGCGCGGCGGCGTGGCTAGCCCTGGGCGCCGCCCTGCGCCAGGGCGAGATCGCGGAGGCGGCGGAGGCCGTGGCCCCATGAGGAAGGTGCGCTGATGGGCTACCTCGACGGTTTCAAGGTCACGTTCAAGCAGATGTTCGACGACCGGGTCACCAACAAGTACCCGGACGACAAGCGACCCAAGCCCGACCGGTTCCACGGCCGCCACGTCCTCAACCGGTACGAGGACGGGATGGAGAAGTGCATCGGCTGCGAGCTGTGCGCAGGCGTGTGCCAGGCCCGCTGCATCTACGTGCGCGGGGCGGACAACCCGCCGGACGAGCCGGTTTCGCCGGGCGAGCGCTACGGCTTCGTCTACGAGATCAACTACCTGCGCTGCATCCACTGCGACCTGTGCGTCGAGGCCTGCCCCACGGAGGCCATCACCGAGTCCAAGCTGTTCGAGTTTTCCTTCACCGACCGCCAGGACGCCATCTACACCAAGGCCGAGCTGGTGGTGGGCGACGACGGCGATCCCCAGAAGCTCCCCTGGGAGGACTGGCGACCGGGCGACGCCGAGCGCACGTCGGCCTGGGTGCGGGCGACCGCCCCCAACGGGTCGGCGGCCTACGAGGGCCGGGTCGGCTGGTCCGGCGAGCTCGGCTACGGCGTGCGTGCCCCGGAGAAGGACCAGGCTGCGGCGGACACCGCGCCGCCCGCCACCAAGAAAAAGCGCGCCGGCTGATGGACTGGGCGGTCTTCGTGGTCGCTGCGGTGGCGGTGCTGGTCGGGGCCCTCGGCGTCGTCCTGTCCAGCCACCCGGTGCACTCGGCCCTGATGCTGGTCATGACCCTCTTCGGGGTAGCGGTGCTGTTCATCGCCCAGCAGGCCCACTTCCTGGCCGCGGTCCAGGTGATCGTCTACGCCGGCGCCATCGTCGTGCTGTTCCTGTTCGTGATCATGCTGCTCGGCGTCGACCGGTCCGAGAACCTGGCCCGGGAGCCGCTCAAGGGCCAGCGCCCGATCGCCCTGCTGGCCGGGGTCGCGGTGGTGGCGTCCATCTTCGTCCTGGCCCGCCACGCCTGGGTCTCGGGTGCCACGGCGGTGGCCGGCCCGGCCGATGGTCCGGGGAGCAACGTGGAGAAGCTGGCCGACTCCTTGTTCACCCGCTACCTGCTGATGTTCGAGATGACCTCGGTCCTGCTGGTCATCGCCGTGGTCGGCGCCGTGGTCCTGGCCCGCCACTCCCCGTCCGGCGGCGTACGGGGCGCGGAGGGGGCGGAATGAGCGTCCCGGGCGCCTGGTACCTCGGCCTGGGGGCCATGCTCTTCACTATCGGCGCGGTCGGGCTGCTCGTCCGGCGCAACGTGCTGGTCATGTTCATGTGCGTCGAGCTGATGCTCAACGCGGTGAACCTGACCTTCGTCACCTTCGCTCGGATGCTCAACGACATCGGCGGCCAGGTGGTCGTGTTCTTCGTGCTCGTGGTGGCCGCCGCCGAGGTCGTGGTCGGCCTGGCCATCATCGTCTCCATCTTCCGGCGCCGCACCGAAGCCACCGCCGACGACGTGTCCCTCCTGCGCGGATAACGGGGGGCCTCAGGATGATGCACGCGGTATGGCTCATACCCGCCCTGCCCCTGGCCGGGTTCCTGATCCTGCTCGCCACCGGCCGCCGCCTGGGCGACCCGAACGCGGGTTGGCTGGCGACCACGATGATGGTCGGCGCCTTCGTGGTGGCGGTCGGGGTGTTCTTCGACCTCATGGGCAACCCGGCCGACGGCCGGGTGTTCCAGCAGAACCTGTTCGCCTGGATCCCGGTCGGCGGCCTCCATGTCGACGTGGGCTTCCTCGTCGACCCGCTGTCGGTGACGATGGCCCTGTTCGTCACCGGCGTGGGGGCCCTGATCCACCTGTACTCCATCGGCTACATGCACGGCGACGAGCGGTACCCGAAGTTCTTCGTCTACCTGAACCTGTTCGCCTTCTCCATGCTCATGCTGGTCCTGTCCAGCTCCTTCCTCGTCACCTTCCTGGGCTGGGAGGGCGTGGGGGCGTGCTCGTACTTCCTGGTCGCCTTCTGGTTCGAGCGGCCGACGGCGGCGACGGCGGGCAAGAAAGCGTTCGTCACCAACCGGATCGGCGACTTCGGCTTCATGCTGGCCATGTTCCTGATCTTCACCACCTTCGGCTCGCTCAACTACACCGACGTCCTGGGGCGGGCGGGGGAGCTGCCCCACGTGACCGCCACCGCCATCGCCCTGCTGCTGTTCGTCGGCGCGGTGGGCAAGTCGGCGCAGCTCCCGCTGTACGTGTGGCTGCCCGACGCCATGGAGGGCCCCACCCCGGTCTCCGCCCTCATCCACGCCGCCACCATGGTCACCGCCGGCGTGTTCCTGATGGTCCGGGTCAACCCCATCCTCGACCTGGCTCCCGGCGCCCTGACCCTGATCGCCACGATCGGCGCGCTGACCGCCTTCTTCGCCGCCACCATCGCCTGCGCCCAGAACGACATCAAGAAGGTGCTGGCGTACTCCACGGTCTCCCAGCTCGGCTACATGTTCCTGGCCGTGGGGTCGGGCGCCTACGTGGCCGCCATCTTCCACATGGTCACCCACGCCTTCTTCAAGGCGTTGCTCTTCCTCGGCGCCGGCTCGGTGATCCACGGTATGCACGACGAGCAGAACATGAAGAAGATGGGCGGGCTCCGCAAGCTGCTGCCCATCACCAGCGGCACGTTCATCGTCGGCTGGCTGGCCATCGCCGGGGTGCCTCCCTTCGCCGGGTTCTGGTCGAAGGACGAGATCCTCGTCAACGCCTACGAGAAGAACCACCTGCTGTGGTTCATCGGCCTGGTCACCGCCCTCCTGACCGCCTACTACATGAGCCGCCAGGTGTTCCTGGTCTTCTACGGCGACCAGCGGTGGAAGGTTGCCGCCGACGGGAAGTCGCCTCGGGAGGCGGAGGCCAAGCCCGAGCACGAGCCGGCGGCCGTCAAGTCGGCCAGCCCGGCGGGCCACGACCCGGCCGCCGACCACGGGGCCCACGGGGACTTCAAGCCCCACGAGTCGCCGCCGGCAATGGCGTACCCGCTTGTCGTGCTGGCCGTGCTGGCCGCCATCGGCGGCATCCTGCGCTCGCCGCTGGAGCGCTGGCTGGAGCCGGTGGTGGGCGAGCGGGTCCACCACGTCGTCTCCGGGGCCGGCACCAAGGTCGGCCTGGGCGTGGTCACCACCGCCGGCGCGCTGATCGGGATCGCCATCGCCTACTCGATCTACCTCCGCCACCGAGCCAAGGAGTCCTCCGTCGAACCGCTCGTCCTCCAGCGGGCCTGGTACGCCGACGACATCGTGCGCACGGTCGTGGAAGCGCCGTCCCGCGCCCTGGCCAACTTCAGCGCCTTCTTCGTGGACGCCAAGGTGATCGACGGCACGGTCAACGGGATCGGCGCCCTCGTGCGGGCCGGCGGCGGGCGGCTCCGCCGGGTGCAGACCGGGTTCGTTCGTAACTACGCCCTGGCCGTCGCCGTCGGGGCCGTCGCCGCCCTGGCCTACGCCGTGGCGAGGACCACCTAGATGTCCGAGACCCTGCCCATGCTGACCCTCCTGGTCGTGATCCCGGTCATCGGCGCCGCCGTCGTGGCCTGCCTGCCCCGGGACGACGAACGGCTGCTGCGGATGGTGGGCGCGACGTTCGCCGTCGTCGAGCTCCTCCTCACCGTGGCCCTCATGTTCGACTTCAAGGCCGGCGAGGGCGGGTTCCAGTTCGTGTCGCAGCACGTCTGGATCCGGTCGTTCGGGATCTCGTGGAAGCTCGGGGTCGACGGGATCTCGCTGTTCCTGATCGTGCTGACCGGCGTGCTCTTCCCGCTGGTCATCATCGGCCCCGAGGTGCACAAGGACGTCAAGGGCTACGTCGCCTGGATGCTCCTGCTGGAGACAGGCTGCATCGGCGTGTTCCTCGCCCTCGACCTGTTCCTGTTCTTCCTGTTCTGGGAGCTGGTCCTGGTCCCCATGTACTTCCTCATCGGGGGCTGGGGCTACGACCGGCGCATCTACGCCACCCTCAAGTTCTTCCTCTACACCATGGTCGGCTCGGCCCTGATGCTCGTCGGGATCCTGACCCTGGTGTTCCTTCACCAGCGGGCCACCGGCAACCTCACCTTCGACGTGGTCACCCTGGCCACCGACCAGTCCATCGCTTCGAGCACGGCCCGGTGGCTGTTCCTGGCCTTCGCGGCCAGCTTCGCCATCAAGGTGCCGATGTTCCCGCTCCACACCTGGCTGCCCGACGCCCACACCGAGGCGCCCACCGGAGGGTCGGTGATCCTGGCCGGGATCATGCTGAAGCTGGGGACCTACGGGTTCCTTCGCTTCGGCCTCTACCTGTTCCCGAAGGCCGCCTTCAGCTTCGCCCCCCTGTTCCTGACCCTCGGGGTCATCGGGATCGTCTACGGGGCCATCGTCGCCACCATGCAGCGGGACCTGAAACGGCTGGTGGCCTACTCGTCCGTCGCCCACCTGGGTTTCATCGTGCTCGGCATCTTCGGCCTGTCCCAGCAGGGGCTGGAGGGCGGCGTCCTGCAGATGGTCAACCACGGCCTGTCGACGGGCGCCCTGTTCTTCCTGGTCGGCATGATCTACGAGCGCCGCCACACCCGCCAGATCGCCGAGCTCGGCGGGCTGCAGCGGGTGGCGCCCCTGTTCGCCGGCGTCTTCATGCTGGTCATGCTGTCGTCGATCGGCCTGCCCGGGCTGAACGGCTTCGTCGGCGAGTTCCTCGTCCTCATCGGCACCTTCGTGACCCGCCGGTGGTGGGCGGTCGTCGCCACCACGGGCGTGATCCTGGCCGCGGTCTACCTCCTGTGGGCGTACCAGCGGGTCTTCCATGGGCGTCCCGAGGGAGCCAACGCCGACTTCCCGGAGATGAGCTGGCGGGAGCGGATGCTCATGGCCCCCCTCGTCGCCCTCATCGTGCTGCTGGGCGTCTACCCCCGGCCGGTCCTGGAGCGGATCTCGCCGTCCGTACGGGACCTCGTCGCCCACGTGGAGCAGCACTCGGACTTCCGCCAGCCGGCGGTGGCTGCGGGGGCGGCCAAGTGATGATCGCCCAGGTCGAACCGATCGCCCTCCCCAACGTGGAGTGGAGCCAGATGGCTCCCGAGCTGATCCTGATCGTGGGCGCCCTCGTCCTGCTGGTGGCGGGCACGTTCCGCAAGGACCGGCGGATGGCCACGGGGGCGTGCATCTTCACCGTGGCCGTTGGTGCCGCGGCCATGGTGTCGGCGTGGGGGCTGTGGCAGGACGTCGGCGGGGGCGCAGGAGGCGCCCGCCTGGCCGTGGCCGACGCCCTGGTCATCGACGGCTTCGGGGTGTTCCTCACCATCACGATCTGCTCCGCCGTCATCCTGGGCGCGCTCCTGGCCCACGGCTACCTGGTTCGCGAGGGTTTGGAGTCGCCGTCGTTCTACGTGCTGATGCTCCTCTCGGCCTCCGGCGGCGTCATCATGGCCAAGGCCAACGACCTGATCCTCATCTTCCTGGGCCTCGAGATCCTGTCAATCTCGCTCTACGTCCTGGCCGGGTACCACCAGCGCCGGGAGCAGTCCCGGGAGGCGGCCATCAAGTACTTCGTCCTCGGGTCGTTCTCGTCGGCGTTCTTCCTGTACGGGATCGCCCTCACCTACGGGGCCACGGGGTCGACCAACCTCGGGTTCATCGCCGCCTTCCTCGGCACCCAGACGGTGACCCAGGGCGTGCTCCTCGGCGGGTTCGCCTTCCTGCTCGTCGGCCTCGGGTTCAAGGTGGCGGCCGTGCCGTTCCACATGTGGACCCCGGACGTCTACCAGGGCTCTCCCACGCCGGTCACCGGCTTCATGGCCGCGGCGGCCAAGGCGGCCGGGTTCGCGGCCATGCTGCGCATCTTCTACTCGGCGTTCGGCACCCAGCAGTTGGACTGGAAGCCGATGGTGTGGGTGCTGGCCGTCCTCAGCATGGTCGTCGGGTCGGTCCTGGCCGTGGTGCAGACCGACGTGAAGCGGATGTTGGCCTACTCGTCCATCAGCCATGCCGGCTACGTGCTCATCGGCCTCCAGGCGGCCAGCAACCGGGGGATCGCCGGGTCGCTGTTCTACCTCCTGGCCTACACGTTCCTCATCGTGGGCAGCTTCGCCACCGTCGCCATCGTGGCCCGCAAGGGGGACAACCGGACCGGGCTCGACGCCTTCCGGGGCCTGGCGCGGGAGCGGCCCCTCCTGGCCTTCGCCTTCACCGTGTTCCTCCTGGCCCAGGCCGGGGTCCCGTTCACGTCCGGGTTCCTGGCCAAGTTCTACGTGATCTCGGCCGCGGTGGAGAGCCGGTCGTACGCCATCGCCATCATCGCCATGCTCGCGTCCGTGGTCGCCGCCTACTTCTACCTCCGCCTGATCGTCGTCATGTACCTGGCCGAGGGCCAGGTCATGGCCGGCCTCACTGCGCCGGGGGTGACGGATGTCCGACCGGTCGGGGAGCCCGAAGGCGCCGGCGGCGTCGCGGTGGCGACGGTGGTCGAGCCCAAGGTCGACATCCCGGTCGGGGCGGCCATCGCCATCGGGGTGGCGGTTGTGTTCACCATCGGCGTCGGCTTGGTGCCCCAGCCCTTCATCGACTTCGCCCGCCACGCCATGCTCTTGCGGCTCTAACCCGTGGCCGCGAAGAACTGTTGTTCCCGGCGCGCGGCCGGTACCATCGCTGCGGACTGTCCAGAAGCGGCAGTGCGCGGTCACGCTGACCGGGCTGTGATCGTGTCGGTAGGGAACGTGCGAGAAGACGAAGAACACAGGGTTGACTCCGGGGCCCGGATGCAGGTGGACGCCGAGGGCGCCCGCTACTGGGTCCGGTGCTCCTGCGGCTGGACGAGCAACCCGTCGCTCACCGCCGTCCTGGCCGAGGCGGCCGGGGAGCAGCACCGCACCCTCGTCCAGGCCCGCCGTTCCCGCCGGTGAAGGCGGCACAGTTGTTTCGCAGAAATGTGACAGCCGTCACTAGGATCGTGGCATGTCGGCGTTTCTCCGCCAGTACCTGACCGTCGTCATCTTCGGTGGCGCGGCCGTGCTCATGGTCGGCGCCATGCTCGGCGCGGGCCGGCTGGTGCGCCCCACCCGGCCCCAGCTCGGCAAGTACATCAACTACGAGTGCGGGGTGGACCCGGTGGGCGTGGGCTGGTCCCAGAGCCAGATCCGCTACTACGTCTTCGCCTTGCTGTTCGTGATGTTCGACGTCGAAGCCGTCTTCATCTTCCCGTGGGCCGTGCGCCTCGAGCAGCTGGCCGTGTTCGGCCTGGTCGAGATGGGCGTCTTCGTCGTCATCCTGGCCCTCGGCCTCCTCTACGCCTGGCGCAAGGGCGTTCTCCGATGGGTGTAAGGGTTTCGCACTCGCAACCTCTACGTTCGGAGTTCCACTAGTGGGTCTGGTCGAGAAGGGGACGTTCGCCAAGCCGGGGCTCAAGCCGCTGACCTGGCTGCTGAACTACAGCCGGAAGTACTCGCTGTGGGTGTACCAGTGGGGGCTGGCATGCTGTGCCATCGAGATGGGGGCGGCGTTCGGGTCCCCCCGGTACGACGTGATGCGCCTCGGCGTCATCCCCTTCCCGGCCGGCCCCCGCCAGGCCGACCTGGTGGTGGTGTCCGGCACGGTCACGGACAAGATGGCCCCCGCCATCCGCCGGCTGTGGGAGCAGATGCCCGACCCGAAGTACGTGATCTCCATGGGCTCGTGCGCCAACTGCGGCGGCCCGTACTGGGACTCGTACTCGGTGACCAAGGGCGTGGACCAGATCATCCCGGTGGACGTCTACGTGCCCGGCTGCCCGCCCCGGCCCGAGGCGCTGCTGGAGGGCATCGTCCTCCTACAGGAGCGCATCCAGAACGAGGACATGGCGGAGCGCTGGCGAGGGGAGCCGATTGTCGTCCGCTGACGTCAAAGCAGGCACCGAGCCGCCCACCGTCCCGTCGGACGACCGCCACCAGGCCCTCCTCGAGGATCTGACCACCAAGCTGGGCGACGCCATCGTCGGCTCGCACCAGCGCAGCGGGGACCTGTGGGTCCGCATCCGCCCCGACGCCTGGGTCCGGGCCGCCGAGGCCCTCAAGGCCATGGGTTTCGACTACTTCTGCTACCTGTCGGGGATCGACTGGCTGCCCCACACCTGGCCGAACCCCAAGGTGGAGGGCGCCGCCGTGGTCGACACGGGTGAGGACGAGCTGGTCGACACCGACGAGGAAGCGCTGGCCGCCCCCGACCCCGAGGAGGTGGAGTCGGCGAGCGGCGAGATCGTCACCGGCTTCGCCGGGGGCGACACCCGCTTCCAGGTCCTGGCCCGGCTGTACTCACCGGCCCGGCGCCTGGGCGTGACCCTCAAGGCCGACCTGGACGACGCCCAGCCGGCCATCGCCACCTGGACGGGGGTGTACCCGGGGGCCGACTGGTGCGAGCGGGAGACGTGGGAGATGTACGGCTTCGACTTCATCGGCCATCCCAACCTGGTCCACCTGTACCTGCCCGGGGAGTTCGAGGGCTTCCCCCTCCGCAAGGACTTCCCCCTGCTGGCCCGCGAGGTCAAGCCGTGGCCCGGCCTGGTCGACGTCGAGCAGTTCCCCGCCACCTACAAGGGGGACGACTGAATGGCCGTCACCGAGCAGCAGCGCATCGCCTACATCGCCACCCAGGCGGCGGAGGCCCGGCTGAACGTCGAGCTGCAGACCGAGGACATGACCCTCAACCTCGGCCCCCAGCACCCGGCCACCCACGGGACCCTGCGCATCGTGGCCCGCCTCGACGGCGAGCAAGTGGTGCACGCCGAGGTGGTGTGCGGCTACATGCACCGGGGCTACGAAAAGCTGACCGAGGTCCGCACCTTCCCCCAGGTCAACACCCTCATCAACCGGATCGACTGGCTGTCCTCGTTCGCCAACGAGGTCCCCTTCATCCTGGCCGCCGAGGACCTGATGGAGGTGGAGGCGCCGCCCCGGGCCCAGTGGATCCGGACCGTGTTCTTCGAGCTGAGCCGGATCGCCAACATCACCCTGTTCATCGGCGAGATGGGTGTGCAGCTGGGCGCCATCACCCCCGTCTTCTTCGCCTTCCGGGACCGCGAGCACGTGCTCAACCTCATCGAGGAGGCCACGGGCGGCCGGTTCCACCCCAACTACGACCGCATCGGCGGCCTGAAGGACGACCTGCCCAAGGGCTGGATCGCCGAGACCAA
This sequence comes from Acidimicrobiales bacterium, assembly GCA_035494015.1. GTDB lineage: Bacteria > Actinomycetota > Acidimicrobiia > Acidimicrobiales > AC-14 > CADCTB01. Next base: position 27,493 of record DATJHJ010000162.1, on the reverse strand, counting down.
GGACGCCATGCGGCGCATCCGCGGGTACTGCGACGAGCTGGAAGACCTGCTGATGGGCAACGAGATCTTCGAGGCCCGCACCCGGGGCGTCGGCGTCATCCCGGCCGACATCGGCCTGTCGTACGGCCTGTCGGGCGCCAACATCCGGGCCAGCGGGGTCGACTGGGACCTGCGCCGCGACTCCCCCTCGCCCCTGGCCTGGAAGGAGCTGGACTGGAAGGTCTGGACCCACCCGGACGGGGACTCCTTCGCCCGCTACTGGGTCCGCCTGCAGGAGACCCGCGAAGCGACCCTCATGGTCGACCAGCTCCTCGACGGCCTGCCGTCGGGGCCGATCCAGGCCAAGGTGCCCCGCATCATCAAGGTCCCGGCCGGCGAGGCGTGGGCCCACACCGAGAACCCGCTCGGCGAGATGGGCTACTACGTGGTCAGCCAGGGCGGCCTCGGGCCGTTCCGCTGCAAGATCCGCTCGGCGTCGTTCCACAACGTCTCGATCGCCCCGTGGCTGCTCAAGGGCGTCTACGTACCCGACATCATCACCATCCTGGCCAGCTTGTACTTCATCCTCGGGGATATCGACAGGTAGCTGTGCGCAACTCGCTGTCTGGCGTCCACCTGAAGCCCGTCACTAGTCTCCTGCGCGTGCCGGCCCGGGGGGGTGTTCGCCGATGATGGTGGCGGTGTCGCTCCCGTACTGGGAACTGACCATCGTGAAAACGGTGGTCGTCCTGGCCGTCATCCCGGCCGGGGCGCTCATCTTCGGCTACGTGTTCCTGCTCAAGATCATGGCCCACATGCAGAGCCGCATGGGCCCCATGGAGTCCGGCGGCTTCCACGGCTGGTTCCAGCTGATCGGCGACGCCATCAAGTTCGTGCAGAAGGAGGACATCATCCCGGCCGAGGCCGACGCGCGCGTCTTCGCCCTGGCCCCCCTGGTGGTGCTGATGTCCACGTTCCTGCTCTACGTCGTGATCCCGGCCGGGCCCCGCCTGGTGGTCCAGAACCTCGACGTGGGCATCTTCTACGCCCTGGGCGTGTCGTCCCTCGGCGTCATCGGCGTGCTGATGGCCGGGTGGGCGTCGGCCAACAAGTACTCGCTGCTGGGGTCCCTGCGGGCCGCCGGGCAGCTGATCGCCTACGAGCTGCCGCTGGTCCTCGCCGTGGTCGGCGTGGTCATCCAGGCCCAGACCATGAGCCTGCAGGGCATCGTCCACGCCCAGGGCAACGGCTCGATCTTCGGCTTCTCCCTGGTGGGGAACCCTTTCGTGCTCACCCAGATCGTCGGCTTCGTCATCTTCCTGGCCGCGGCCCAGGCCGAGCTGACCCAGACCCCGTTCGACATGCCGGTGGCCGAGTCCGAGCTGGTGGCCGGTTACATGACCGAGTACTCGGGCTTCCGCTTCCTGTTCTTCTTCATGGCCGAGTTCGGCACCGCCTTCGCCCTGTCCGCCATCGCCGCCACCCTCTACCTCGGGGGCTGGTACCAGCCGTTCTTCAAGACCGGGATCATGGCCGATGTCTTGGGCCCGGTGGTCCTGGCCGTCAAGATCATGGTCATCGCCTTCGTGATCTTCTGGGTCCGGTTCACCTTCCCTCGCTTCCGCGAGGACCAGCTCCAGGGCTTCGCCTGGAAGGTCCTCATCCCCCTCTCCCTGGTCAACATCATGGTCACCGCCGTCTTCAAGGTTCTGCTGTGACCCCGCTTCGCCCCCAAGGTGGTGCTTCACCCCATGCCTGAGCTTCCCGGACTCGCCAAGGGTCTCGGCGTCACGTTCAAGACCATGATCAACACCTGGACCAAGGGTGCGGTCACGGTGCAGTACCCCCACGAGAAAGAGGACCTCGCTCCTCGCACCCGGGGGGTGATCGCCCTCAAGGAAGAGAACTGCACGGTCTGCATGCTGTGCGCCCGCGAGTGCCCGGACTGGTGCATCTACATCGAGGGCCACAAGGAGAAGCGCCCGCCTCGCCGCGAAGGGGGCAAGCCCCGCACGGTCAACGCCCTCGACCGCTTCGACATCGACTACGCGCTGTGCATGTACTGCGGGATCTGCGTCGAGGTGTGCCCGTTCGACGCCCTGTTCTGGACTCCCGAGTACGAGTACTCGGAGTCGAGCATCGCCGACCTCCTCCACGACAAGAACCGCCTCGGCGAGTGGATGGTCACCGTTCCCGATCCTCCCGCCCTCGAGGCGGGAGCGGTCAAGAAGAAGTAGCGGAGTAGCGTCCCGGCGATGCTGGCAGAGACCATGGTGGCCCAGAACATCGTGTTCGGCATCCTTGCCGTCACCATGGTGGCCGCCGCCTTCCGCCTGGTCACCACCCAGAACGTCGTGCGGGCCGCCCTGTTCCTGGCCATCGTCCTGGCCGGCGCCGCCGCCCTCTACATCCTGCTGGCCGCCGAGTTCGTGGCCTGGGTCCAGGTGCTCGTCTACATCGGCGCCGTGGTCGTCCTCCTGCTGTTCGGGGTCATGCTGACCCGGGCGCCCATCGGGCGGGAGAGCGACCTGGACAACGACCAGCGCTGGCTGGCCGCCCTCGTCGCCCTGTTCCTGCTGGGGGCCCTGGGCGCGGTCCTGGCCGACGCCTTCGGCGACGACAAGATCGGGCACATCACCATCCGGCGCACGGCCGAGGTCAGCGACTCCATCTTCGGCGCCTACGTCGTCCCCTTCGAAGTGGCCTCCGTCCTGCTGCTCGCCGCCCTGGTCGGCGCCGTGGCGCTCGCCCGTAGGGATTAGGAGCCCCGCCGCATGTACCTGAACGAGTTCCTCATGCTGGCCGCGGTCATCTTCTGCCTCGGCGTCTACGGCGTGCTGGCCCGCAAGAACGCGGTTTTGGTCCTGATGTCGATCGAGCTCATGCTCAACGCGGTCAACATCAACCTGATCGCCTTCGGGGCCTTCCGGGACAACGTGATCGGGCAGGTCTTCGCCCTGTTCGTGATCACCATCGCCGCCGCCGAGGTCGGTGTCGGGCTGGCCATCGTGCTGCTCATCTTCCGCAACCGGGCCGACATCGACCTGGACGAGCTCGACCTGATGAAGGGCTGACCGGCGACTCCATGCTGCGCAACGCCTGGCTCATCCCCCTCATCCCCGCCCTCGCCTTCTTCGTCATCCTGTTCTTCGGCAAGCGCCTGCCCAGGAAGGGGTCCGAGGTCGGCATCGGCGCCCTGACCATCGCCTTCGTGCTGGCCCTCATCTGCGCCGGCCAGTGGATCGGGAAGGAGACGCCGCGGGAGGCGGCCCACGCCCACCACACCTGGTTCACCTTCGGCGGGACGGACTTCGGCTTCGGCATCCACGTCGACGGGCTGACGGTGATGATGCTGGTCGTCGTCACCTTCATCTCCCTGATGGTGCACGTCTACTCCACCGGCTACATGCACGGCGACCGGCGGTACACCTACTTCTTCGCCGCCCTGTCGCTGTTCACCGCGGCCATGCTCCTGCTGGTCGTGTCCGACAACACCCTGCAGCTCATGATCGGCTGGGAGCTCGTCGGCCTGTGCTCGTTCATGCTCATCGGCCACTGGTGGGAGGAGGGGGTCAACTCCGGCGCCGCCATCAAGGCCTTCATCACCACCCGGACGGGCGACGTCGGCCTGATGCTGGGCATCATCACCCTGTTCTTCGCCGCCGGGCGCAACTTCGACATCGAGCACCTCAACCACGCCGCTCTCACCGGCGAGATCGGCCACGGCACCCTGCTGGTCGGCGCCGCCCTGCTGTTCCTCGGGGTGATGGGCAAGAGCGCCCAGTTCCCGCTCCACGTGTGGCTCCCCGACGCCATGGCCGGCCCCACGCCGGTGTCGGCCCTGATCCACGCCGCCACCATGGTCGTCGCCGGGGTCTACCTGGTGGCCCGGGTCTACGGCCCGTTCTTCGTCGGCTTTTCCATCGACGCCGGGGGGATCAACGTCGTCGCCCTCATCGGCGCCATCACCGTGATCATCGCCGCCGCCCTGGCCTTCGTGCAGGACGACGTCAAGAAGGTGCTGGCGTACTCCACCATCAGCCAGCTCGGCTACATGGTCATGGCCCTGGGCGTCGGCGCCTGGGGCGCGGGCATCTTCCACCTGTTCACCCACGCCTTCTTCAAGGCCCTGCTGTTCCTCGGTTCGGGCTCGCTGATCCACGCCGTTCACTCGAACAACATGAGCGAGATGGGCGGGCTGCGGAAGAAGATGCCGACCACGTTCTGGACCTTCATCGTCGGCTCGGTGGCCCTGGCCGGCATCTTCCCGCTGGCCGGCTTCTGGTCGAAGGACGAGATCCTCCTGGGGGCGTCCAAGAACGGGTACCCGCTCATGCTCGTCGTCGGCCTGATCGGGGCGTTCATGACCGCGGCGTACATGACCCGGGCCTGCTACCTGATCTTCGCCGGGGAGTACCGCGGCCACGCCCACCCCCACGAGTCGCCCCCCTCGATGGCCTGGCCGCTGCGCATCCTGGCCGTGCCCGCGGTGCTGGCCGGTCTCCTCAACGCCCCCGGCATCGGCCTGTTCAACAAGTGGGTGGAGTTCGACATCCCGGGGGTCCAGCCGTTCCTCCACGAGCACGACTTCAACTACGGGCTGGCCGGCCTGTCGCTGCTCGTCGCCCTGGCCGGCATCGGCGCCGCCTCCGCCTACTACTTCCGGGGTGCGTTCAACGGGATCTCGGACCGCATCCCTATCCTCAAGACCGGCGAACGGATCCTGGTCAACAAGTACTACCTGGACGACCTGTTCCTCGCGATCATCCGGGGCATCCAGTACCCGGTGGCCAAGGCCGCGTACTGGGTCAACCAGAACGTGATCGACGGGGTGGTCAACGGGATGGGCAAGGGGGCCCAGGCCGGTGCCTACCTGGTCTACGACGTGATCGACCAGCGCGTCATCGACGGCGCGGTCAACGGCGCCGGGCTGTCGGCCGAGGAGGGCGGCAGCATCCTGCGCAACGTTCAGAGCGGGCGGGTCCAGCAGTACGCGGCCATGCTGTTCGGCGCCGCGGCAGTGCTCGCAGTCGGCCTGGTTTTTCTGACGTGAACCTGAGGGGATCTCGTATCACATGCTGACCGTTGCGGTCTTCCTGCCCATCGTCGGCGCCGCCGTGCTGGCCTTCATCCCCCGCCAACGCGAGGAGATGCTCAAGGCCGTCGCCCTGCTGGTCACGGCGGCGACCACCATCGTGGGCATCTCGCTCCTGTTCGGGTTCGACTACGGCGACGCCGGTCACCTCCAGTACCAGGTCAACCACGGGTGGATCGACGTCATCAACAGCCGCTACCACATCGGGGTCGACGGCATCGCCCTGCCGCTGCTGCTCCTGTCGATGGTGATCACCCTGCTGTGCGTCATCTACTCCTGGGACCACTTCCCCGAGCCGCACAACCCCAAGGCCTTCCTGATCCTCATGCTCGTGCTGGAGACGGGCATGAACGGCACCTTCGCCGCCGAGGATCTGATCCTGTTCTTCGTCTTCTTCGAGTTGGTCCTGCTGCCGATGTACTTCATGATCGGGGTGTGGGGCGGGCCTAACCGGCAGTACGCCTCGATCAAGTTCTTCCTGTACACGCTGTTCGGTTCGGCGCTGATGATCCTGGCCTTCCTGGCCCTGTACTTCAAAGGCGGCCAGACCTTCGACATCCCCGAGCTGATCGCCCAGGGTGGCACCATCGCCCACGGCACCCAGCTGGTGATCTTCGGTGGCCTGTTCATGGGCTTCGCCATCAAGGTGCCGATGTTCCCGTTCCACACCTGGCTCCCCGACGCCCACACCGAGGCGCCGACCGTGGGCTCGGTCATCCTGGCCGCCGTCCTGCTGAAGCTCGGGACCTACGGCTTCATCCGGATCGCCATCCCGATCCTGCCCGAGGCGGCGAAGTCCTGGGCCCCGTGGATCGGGCTGCTGGCCGTCATCGGGATCATCTACGGCGCCCTCGGCTGCCTGGCCCAGCGGGACATGAAGCGGCTGATCGCCTTCTCGTCGGTGGCCCACATGGGCTTCGTCATGCTGGGCATCGCCACCCTGACCAACTTCGGGATCAACGCCGCCGTGTTCGGCATGGTGGCCCACGGCCTGATCACCGGGATGCTGTTCTTCATCGCCGGCTCCATCCAGGAGCGGTTCCACACCAGGGAGCTGGCCCGCCTCGGCGGGCTCCTGCTCCAAGCCCCCCGGCTCGGGTGGATCCTCGGCTTCTGCGCGTTCGCGTCCCTGGGCCTCCCCGGCCTGGCCGGGTTCTGGGGTGAGTTCCCGGCCATCCTCTCCGCCTACCAACCGGCGGCGGGGCTGAGCGAGCTGACGTTCCGGGTGTACATGGCCGTGGCCGCCATCGGCACCGTCTTCGCCGCCGGCTACCTGCTGTGGATGTTCCAGCGGGTGGCGTTCGGGACCGTGAAGGCCGAGTTCGAGAGCGCCCACATCCACGACGTGCACATCCCGGAGTACCTGGCCTGGACGCCGCTGCTGCTCGGCATCCTGCTGTTCGGCATCTTCCCGCACCTGATCTTCCACATGACCGACCAGGCCGTCGGCCTGGTGACGTCGAGCGTGGGCGCGGTCAGCTCCGCCGCCGGCCGGTAGCGGGAGCGCCGCACGATGCCGTTGCCGTTCCACCCGCCGTACCTCGACTACCACGCCCTCGCGCCGGAGATCATCGTCACCGTCGTCCTCGCGATCGTGCTGGTCGCCGACCTGTTCCTCGACCGCCCGCAGAAGTGGCTGCTGTCCAACATCGCCGGCTTCGGGCTGATCCTGGCCATGGCCCCGATCCTGTCGCTGGCCCTGTCGCCCCACGACGTTCGCTCCATGGTCGGCGGGGCCTATGTGGTCGACAACTTCGCCCTCGTCCTCAAAGCCCTGTTCCTCGGGGTGGGCTACATCGTGCTGCTCATGGCGACGAACTACGTCGAGGAAGGCGACTACTACGAGGGCGAGTTCTACTTCCTGCTGCTCTCGTCGATCCTCGGGATGATGGTCATGTCGTCCGCCCGCGACCTCATCACCATCTTCGTGGCCCTGGAGACGCTTTCCATCCCCGCGTACATGCTCGCGGGCTGGCGCAAGCGGGACCTGAAGAGCAACGAGGCCGCCCTCAAGTACTACCTGCTGGGGGTGCTGGCCTCGGCGGTGATGCTCTACGGGATGTCGCTGATCTATGGCTACACGGGGACCACCGTGCTGAGCAGGATCGGCGAGCAGATGCACGGCGACGCCGCCCACCAGCCCATGGTCACCCTGGCCATCCTGTTCATCATCGTGGGCTTCGCCTTCAAAGTCTCGGCCGTGCCGTTCCACGCCTGGGCACCCGATACCTACGAGGGCGCGCCCACGCCGGTGACCGCGTTCCTCTCGGTGGCGTCCAAGACCGGCGGCTTCGTCGCCCTACTCGAGCTGATCTTCGTCGGCTTCTTCGGCCGCAGCGACGTGTGGGGCCCGCTGTTCGGGATCCTGGCCGCCTTGACGATGACGGTCGGGAACCTCATCGCCCTGCGCCAGACGAACATCGTGCGCATGCTGGCGTACTCGTCGATCGCCCAGGCCGGCTACATCCTGGTGCCCTTCGCCATCGCTGGGTCCAACGGCGGCGCCGCCGCCCACACCGCCTTCACCGCCACCGTCGTCTACCTGCTGGTCTACGCGGCAATGAACCTGGGGGCGTTCACCGTCGTCATCGCCGTGGCCCGCAAGACCCGCTCGGGCGAGATCTCCTCCTACGGCGGCCTCTACGAGTACGCGCCCGGGATCGCGGTCCTCATGAGCGTGTTCCTGTTCTCCTTGGCCGGCATCCCGCCGCTGGCCGGGTTCTGGGCCAAGGTGTTCGTTTTCCGGGCCGTGCTCGACGCCGGCACGTCGTGGGCCGTGCTCCTCGGCGTGGTCGCCGCCGTCAACTCCGTGATCGCCCTGTTCTATTACGCGTCGATCGCCCGCCAGATGTGGATGAGCCCCGTCCCCGACGGCGACCGCACCCCCATCGCCGTGCCCACCTCGCTCGTCACCGCCCTCGGCATCACCGCCGCCGTCGTGGTCGTCATCGGCATCTACCCGCAGGCCTTCGCCCACTTCGGGGATCTGGCGTCGCTCGTTCCCTGAGGGAGTTGGTGGCCGAGCGGGCCCGGCGCCACGGGCCGCTCGGGTACGACGAGGTGGTCGAGCTGGCCCTCTACCACCCCGAGCTCGGGTTCTACCAGCGGGGTGGTGGGGCCGGACGAGGTGGCGCTGACTTCCTGACCAGCCCCGAGGTCGGCCCGCTGTTCGGGGCGGTGCTGGCGACGGCGATCGACCGGTGGTGGGCCGAGCTGGGCCGGCCGGACCCCATCACCGTGGTCGAGGTGGGGGCGGGACGGGGGACGCTGGCCCGCGCCGTGCTGGCCGCGGCCCGGGCCCCGCTGCGGTACGTGGCCGTCGAGCGGTCGGCGGCGCTGCGGGCCCTGCACCCCACCGGCGTGGAGCCGGCGGCCGCGCTGCCGGACGGGCCGTTCGTCGGCGTCATCCTGGCCAACGAGCTGCTCGACAACCTGCCCTTCGCCCTGCTGGAGCGCACGGCCGACGGGTGGGCGGAGGTCCGGGTCGACCAGGATCTGTCCGAGGTGCTGGTTCCGGCGCCCGCGCTCGGCCCGGAAGCGCCGCTGGGCGCCCGCATCCCGGTCCAGCGGCAGGCGGCGGCGTGGGTGGACGACGCCCGCTCCCGCCTTCTCGCCGGCCGGGTGGTGGCCGTCGACTACTGCGACGTCACCGCGTCCCTGGCCCGACGCCCATGGACCGACTGGGTCCGCACCTACCGCGGCCACGGTCGGGGTGGGCACCCGCTGGCCGACCTCGGCGCCCAGGACGTCACCTGCGAGGTAGCCGTCGACCAGCTGCCGCCGCCCACCGACAACCGCAGCCAGGCCGAGTTCCTTCGCGCCTTCGGGCTCGACGGGCTGGTCGACGACGCCCGGCGGGCGTGGGAGGAACGGGCCCACATCGGCGACCTCCAGGCGCTCGCCACCCGCAGCCGGGTGCACGAGGGCGCGGCGCTGACCGACCCCGACGGCCTGGGCCGCTTCCGCGTCCTGGAGTGGGTGGTCTAGGGCCGGTAGCGCACGCCGTCGGCGGCGGACGCGGCCGAGGCGACCGAGACCAGACCGCCCCACACGAGCATTTCCTGGTCGGCCCAGACCGTGACGGGGAAGCCCCGTCCGAGGAAGGACACCGGCTCGAGGGTGCGCCAACTGTCCGTGGCCGGGTCGTAGGCCGCCCCGTCCTCCAAGAGCGTCAGCGTGCTGCGGGGTTCGAGCACGCGGGCGAGCGGGTCGGCGGCGGCGCCGCTGCCCGGTCGGCCCACGCCGCCCCAGACCACCAGCTCCTTGCCCGTCCAGACCGCGCCGGCCGCGCTGCGGTCGGCCACGGGAGCGACCGGGAGGGTGCGCCAGCGGTCGGCGGCCGGGTCGTAGGCGGCGCCGTCGCCGACAACGGAGCCGAGCCGGTTCCCCCCCCACACCACCAGCTCCCGCCCCGTCCATGCGGTGGCCGCCGCGTACCGCCCGGCGACCGGAGCCGAGGCGATCCGCCGCCACCGGTCCGTGGCGGGATCGTAGGCGGCCCCGTCGGCGAACTCCGCCGTCCCGTTCAGGCTCACCCCGGCCCAGACCACCAGCTCGGTGCCCGTCCACGCGCTCAACGTGGCCGACCGCCCGCTCAGCGGCGATGCGGCCAGTGGTCGCCACGCATCCTTGGCCGGGTCGTAGGCGGCGCCGTCGGCCAGATCGCTCCCACCCCACACCAGCAACTCCTTGCCGGACCACACCGCCGCCGACGCCGTGCGGGGGGCCAGCGGTGAGGCGGCCAACGGGCGCCAGCGGTCCTTGGCCGGGTCGTAGGCGGCGCCGTCGGCCAGCAGGTCCTGGCCCGTCGTGCCCCCCCAGACCAGCATCTCCGTGCCGGTCCAAGCTGTCGCCGCCGGTTCCCTGGCCGTCAGGGGCGACTTGGCCAGCGTGCGCCACTTGTCGGTGGTCGGGTTGTAGGCGGCGCCGTCACCCAGGTGTGGGGACTGGTCGGACGGGCACGTCGCCCCGGCGCAGCTCTCGCCGCCCCACACGATCATCTCCCGCCCGGTCCACACCGCGGCGGCGTCGTACCGCCCGCACAGCGGGGACGCCGCCAGCTCCCGCCAGTGCCCCCCGCCGGCGGTGGCGCCGATGCCCACGTCGGGCGCGCTCTCGGTCGGGCACCGGGGGACCGCCGCCTTCGTGGTTCCCGTCCGGCGGGCGAACTGGGCGAAGGCGACGACGGCGATCACCACGACCACCAGGGTCACGATCCCGAACTGGCTCTTGCGGGGCGGCGCCGGCCGGGTGGCGTGGTCGGGGCACTTGAGCCCCACTGGCGTGCGGATGGCGCAGTCGGGGCAGATCGGTGTGTCGCACTCGACGCAGGTGAGCTTGGTCGGCACGCCGTGCCGCACGCATGTCAGTCCCGGCGGGCCGTCCACGGCGGAGAGGGTATCGAGACTGCGGCTTCTGGCGGCTTTCCGCCGACCCGTGGGTAGGCTCGCACCCATGGCTGCGACCGATCCGGCGACCATCGAGGCCTACCAGCTGGAGGGGCGGAAGTTCCCGCCGCCCGAGGAGTTCAAGAAGGACGCCCTCGTCGTCGACCCCTGGATGTACGACGACGCCGACCGCGACTGGCAGGGATTCTGGGCCCGCCAGGCCCTCGACCTGCTCGACTGGTCGAAGGAGTGGGACACCATCGTGGAGTGGGAGCTGCCGTTCGCCAAGTGGTTCGTGGGCGGGCAGCTCAACGTGTCCTACAACTGCGTCGACCGGCACGTGGAGGCCGGCAAGGGCGAGAAGGTCGCCTTCCACTGGGAGGGCGAGCCGGGCGACACCCGCACCATCACCTATGCCGACCTGCAGGTCGAGGTGCGCCGCTTCGCCGCCGTCCTCCGGTCGCTCGGCGTGGCCAAGGGCGACCGGGTCGCCATCTACATGCCGATGATCCCCGAGCTGCCGGTCGCCATGCTGGCCTGCGCCCGCCTGGGCGCGGCCCATTCCGTGGTCTTCGGCGGGTTCTCGTCGGACTCGCTGCGCGACCGGATCAACGACGCCGAGTCCAAGGTTCTGATCACCGCCGACGGCGGGTGGCGCCGCGGCGCGGTCATCCCGCTCAAGGAGAACGCCGACGCCGCGGTGGCCGACACCCCGTCGATCGAGTCGGTGGTCGTCGTCCGCCGCACGGACAAGCCGGTGGCGTGGGACGACGCCCGGGACCGCTGGTACCACGACCTCATGGCCGCGGTCACCGACGAGGACGCCGCCGTCGCCCCCGAGCCCATGGACGCCGAGCAGCTCCTCTACCTCCTCTACACGTCCGGCACGACAGCCAAGCCCAAGGGGATCATGCACACGACCGGCGGGTACCTCACCCAGGTCGCGTTCACCCACAAGTACGTGTTCGACCTGCACGCCGACACCGATGTCTACTGGTGCGCGGCGGACATCGGCTGGGTGACCGGCCACAGCTACATCGTGTACGGCCCCCTGGCCAACGGGGCCACGTCGGTGATGTACGAGGGCAGCCCGGACTTCCCGCAGAAGGACCGCTGGTGGTCGATCGTCGAGCGCTACAAGGTGAGCATCCTGTACATGGCCCCCACCGCGGTGCGGACGTTCATGAAGTGGGGGACCGAGTACCTCCAAGCCCACGACCTGTCGTCGCTGCGGGTGCTGGGGTCGGTGGGCGAGCCCATCAACCCGGAAGCGTGGATGTGGTACCACGAGAACGTCGGCGGCGGCCGCTGCCCGCTGATGGACACGTGGTGGCAGACCGAGACCGGCGCCATCATGATCTCCCCGCTGCCCGGGGCCACCACCCTCAAGCCCGGCTCGGCCACCTTCCCGCTGCCGGGCATCGCCGCCGAGGTGGTCGACGACAAGGGGAACGCCTGCGCCACGGGCGGTGGGTACCTCACCCTGACCCGGCCCTGGCCGTCCATGCTGCGGGGGATCTACGGGGATCCCGAGCGCTACAAGCAGACCTACTGGTCGCGCTTCGACGGCCGGTACTTCGCCGGCGACGGGGCCCGGATCGACGACGAGGGCTACTTCTGGCTCATGGGCCGCGTCGACGATGTGATGAACATCTCGGGCCACCGGGTGTCGACCACCGAGGTCGAGTCGGCCCTGGTCGACCACCCCACGGTGGCCGAGGCCGCCGTCGTCGGGGCCAAGGACGAGACCACCGGCCAGGCCATCATCGCCTTCGTGACGCTCAAGGGTGGGGTCGAGGCGGACAAGGAGCACGGCGAGGCCCTGCGCCGGCACGTGACCAAGAAGATCGGCGCCGTCGCCCGGCCCAAGACCGTGATCTTCACCGACGACCTGCCCAAGACCCGCAGCGGCAAGATCATGCGCCGGTTGTTGCGCGACGTGGCCGAGGGCCGGGATCTGGGCGACACCACCACCCTCGCCGACGCCAGCGTGGTCGACGAGATCAAGCGCCGGGCGGCTGGCGGCGGCTCGGACGAGGAGTAGGGGACTGGCCGACATCCCCTCGCACTGGCGGTGGCGGGACCAGCCCGTTTCGCCCGGTCCCGCCGTGCTCGTCGACATCGACGGCGTGCTCTCCGACGCCACCAAGCGCCAGCACTTCCTGGAGGCCGACCAGAACGGTGGCAAGCGCAACTGGCGGGCCTTCTTCGACGCGTGCGGCGACGACGACCTGATCGCCGAGGTCGCCCGCCTGCTCGAATTGCTCGATCCGCAGTTGTCCGTGGTCCTGCTCACGGGCCGCCCGCTGCGGGTGCAGGACCGCACCCTGGCCTGGCTCGACCGCTACGGCGTGCGCTGGGACCTGCTGATCATGCGCAACGCCGGCGACTACGCCGCCGCCCGCGAGTTCAAGCGCCAGACGGTCGGTGAGCTCCGCCAGTTCGGCTTCGACATCCGCCTCGGCTTCGAGGACGACCGCCGCAACCTCGAGATGTTCCATGAGGAAGGCGTCCCCTGCGTCTACATCCACTCCGGCTACTACGAGTAGCGCCCGACGGCTGTCGCGGCGGACTCCGGTGCCAAGAGTCAGGCGATCCAGCTCAGGGTCGATGGGGCGGGCGACGGGGAGGCGCTGGTGCGGCTGGCGGCGTCGATCTCCTGTAGGGCGGTCACCACGAGTGCCCTCCGGTGGTTCGGGATGGCCTGCAGGAGGCCGGCGAACTCCGTCCGGCGCCGGGCCCGGACGGACTCGACGGCCTCCTGCCCGAGGGCGCTGAGGCCGACGCGAACGGCTCGGCGGTCCGATCGCTCGGCCCGGCGGACGATCAGCCCGTCTCGCAGGAGCCGGTCGCACATCCGGGTCACCGTCGACCCTTCGACGCCGAGCAAGCCGGCGAGGGCGGCCGCCCTTGTCGGTCCTGACTCGGCCAGGGCCACGAGCACGCGGTACTGGGGCAGGGTCAACGGGACGGGGCTGGCATCGAGCGACCGCATGGCGATGGCAACGATGCCCCGCACGGCCGGGAGGGCGCTCTCGACGAGGAGGTCCAGATCCGAAGCGTCCATCCGACAACTATCCCATATGGCGTGCTCTATGCAATAATTGCTGTATGCAACCAAGTCAGATCGAGACCATCAACCTCCCGGCGTCGCACGCGGCCCAGATCGCCCGGCTGCTGGAGCGCTGCGCCAAGCATGAGGACGAGCGGGCGCACGGCCGGGTTACGTTCCCCCTCGTCGTGATGACGGAGCTGTCCCTCGAGGCCCACCATTGGGCGAAGTACCTCGAGAGCACCCTGGCCCATCCCGCCAAGCGCTGACCGCTCGCTACCGTCCGTCCGTGGTCAGCGAAGGCGATGCCGCGTCGCTGGCGGCCACCCTGGCGGGCGCCGGGTTCGTCGCCGCCGAGGACGAGGCCGAGGAGCTGCTGGCCTGCGCCGGGGGCGAGCAGGCCCGGCTGGACTCGCTGGTCGCCCGGCGGTTGGCCGGTGAGCCGCTGGCGTGGATCACCGGCCGGGTGGCGTTTTGCGACACCGAGATCAGGGTCGACCCCGGGGTGTACGTCCCTCGCTGGCACACCGAAGCGCTCGCCCGGCGAGCCGTCGAACGGCTGCCTCGAACGGGTGTCGCCGTCGACCTCTGCACCGGGGCGGGAGCGATCGCGCGGACGCTCGCCATGGCCCGGCCGGACGCCCGAGTGGTGGCGAGCGACGTGGACGAACGGGCCGTCTCCTGCGCCCGGGCCAACTCGGTCGAGGTCTACCACGGCGACCTGTTCGAGCCGTTGCCGGCCGCGCTCCGAGGTGCCGTCGACGTCGTGGTCGCCGTCGTCCCCTACGTCCCGACCCCGGCGCTGGACCTGCTGCACCGAGACACCCTGGCCTTCGAGTCGCCCCTGGCCTACGACGGTGGTCCGGACGGGACGCTGATCCTCCGCCACGTGGTGGCGGCGAGCCCCCGTTTCCTCCGGCCCGGCGGGGCCCTCCTGCTCGAGCTCGGCGGGGACCAGGCTGCGGGCCTGGGCGACGACCTGGACCGCCTGGGCTACACGGACGTCGCCGTCATGGTCGACGAAGAGGGCGACGTGCGCGGGATCGAGGCGACCTATGGCCGGTAATGGTCTCGCCAGGGCGACGGCGGTGCGGCTAAGCATGTCCTGACGTGGAACAGCCGCTGCCGATCAACCCACCATCGCTCTCCAGTGAGGACGTGCGAGTCGCCGCCGCCCGCCTGCGGGGCGTCGTCACCCGGACCCCGCTGGAGCACAACGAGGCGCTGTCGGAGCTGGTCGCGGCCGATGTCTGGTTGAAGCGGGAGGATCTGCAGCCGGTCCGCTCGTACAAGCTGCGGGGCGCGTACAACTTCATCGCCGGGATGTCCGACGCGGAGCGGGCCAGCGGCGTCGTGTGCGCCAGTGCCGGGAACCACGGCCAGGGCGTGGCGTACACCTGCCGGCGGCTGGGCGTGGCGTGCAAGGTCATCCTCCCCCGGACGACGCCGCGCCAGAAGCGGGAGCGGATCAAGGCGCTCGGCGGCGCCCAGACCGAGATCGTCGTCGAGGGCCACACCTACGACGACGCCCACGAGGCCGCACTGGCGCTGGCCACGAGCTCCGGCGCGGTCCTGGTCCCGCCCTTCGACGATCCGCGGGTGATCGCCGGCCAGGGCACGGTCGCCCTGGAGGTGGTCGAACAGCTGGGCCGCCCACCCGACCTCCTCGTCGTGCCCGTGGGCGGCGGCGGGCTTCTCGCCGGCAGTGCGGTGGCGACCGCCGGCCTCACGCCCCGGCCGCGCCTCGTCGGCGTGGAGCCGGCGGGGGCGGCCAGCATGCGGGCCGCACTGGACGCCGGCGGCCCGGTCAGCCTGGCTTCGATCGACAGCTTCGTCGACGGCGCCGCCGTGCGCCGGGTGGGCCGCTACACGTTCGAGCTGGCCCGAGACCTGGTCGACGACGTGCTCGCCGTCTCCGAGGGCGCGGTGTGCTCGACCATGCTTGAGCTGTACCAGCGGGACGGGATCATCGCCGAGCCCGCCGGCGCCCTGGCCGTGACCGCCCTGGGGGCCGGCCTGGCTGTTCCCACGGGCGCGACGGTGGTGTGCGTCGTGTCCGGCGGCAACAACGACGTCAGCCGGTACGGCGAGGTGGTCGAGCGGTCGTTGGTCCACGAGGGGCTGAAGCACTACTTCCTGGTCGAGTTCCCCCAGGAGCCGGGCGCCCTGCGCGGGTTCCTCGACAACGTCCTCGGTCCCACCGACGACATCACCCTGTTCGAGTACGTCAAGAAGAACAACCGCGAGACCGGCCCGGCCCTGGTCGGCATCGAGCTGGCCGTCACCACCGACCTGGAACCGCTCCTGGCTCGGATGACCGCCAGCGGGTTCCACATCGAGCCCGTTCCCGCCGGGTCGCCGGCGTTCCGCTTCCTGGTCTGACCACGCCCTCGGCGGGCGGAACTATCGCCGCTGTGAAAGCGTTGTACCCGCTGACAGGTTCCGGGAGAGGACGATGAGCAAGAACACGATCAAGACGTACACCTTGCTGGCGGCACTGGGTGGTCTGCTGATGATCATCGGCAGCTTCTTCGGGCGCGGTGGGCTGTTCCTCGGCCTGATCATCGGCCTGGTCTTCGTCGGCGGTTCGTACTGGTTCTCCGACAAGCTGGCCATCAAGTCGGCCCGGGCCGTTCCCGTCACCGAGCAGGAGATGCCGGAGTACTACCGAATCGTCCGTGAGCTGACGAGCGCGTCCGGGATGCCGATGCCGAAGCTCTACCGCACGCCGGACATGCAGCCCAACGCCTTCGCCACCGGACGCAACCCGAACCATGCCGCCGTCGCCGTGACCCAGGGCATCTTGAACATCCTCGACTGGGACGAGCTCCGGGGCGTGCTGGCCCACGAGATCAGCCACGTCGGGAACCGGGACATCCTCATCGGTTCGGTGGCGGCGGCCGTCGCCATGGGGATCACCTTCGTGGCCCGCATGGCCATGTGGGGCGCCATGTTCGGCGGCGGCGGCCGGGACGACGACCGGGGCGCCAACCCCCTGGCCCTGCTCGCCTTCAGCCTGCTCGCCCCCCTGGCCGCGGCCGTCATCCAGATGGCCCTCAGCCGCAGCCGCGAGTATGAGGCGGACCGGACCGGCGCCCGCCTCATCAACGACGGCGAACCCCTTGCCCGGGCCCTGGCCAAGCTCGAGCAAGGGGCCAAGGCCATCCCCATGAACGTGGATCCGGCTCAGGCGTCGAAGTACATCGTGAACCCGCTGAGTGGGCGGAAGGTCCAGTTCGCCAACCTGTTCTCGACCCACCCCCCGCTGGAGGACCGCATCGCTCGGCTCCGCCAGGGGGAGTGGCGCTCCTAGCGCAGCCGATAGCGCGGGCAGGAGATCGCCGGGCGGGCGGCGAAGTGTACGAGAGTCGTGTCGGAGCGCTTACGTTCACCTGTCGCGGTCCTGGTGACGGTGGCGGCGCTGGCGTTGCTCGTGACCGGCCAGGCCGTGGCCCAGACGCCGGCCCCGGCGACACCACCGACGACGACCAACCTCATCGAGGACCTGCTCCACCAGCTCCTCCCGACCACCACCGCCCCCGCCCCCACCACGACCCAGCCCTCGGCCTCGGCCGCCACGGGCGCCGGCGCGGCGGGGGCTAAGGCGACGACGGCGCCCGGCTCGACGACGACGACCACCACCCCGCCCGGTGTCGTCCCCCCCGAGTACCTCCCCATCATCAACTCCGTGCACCGGTCAGGGTCGAGCAGCACCCGTCCCCTGCTCGACGCCCTGCGCCCGCTGCAGGCCTTGGGATTCACCGCCCAGGACGCCGCCCTCGCCGGTTTCGGCCACTTCCCCGTGGCCGGCGACGCCAGCTGGAGCGATGACTGGCTGGAGCCCCGGTTCGGCCCGCCGTTCCACCTCCATCAGGGCAACGACATCTTCGCGGCGCGCGGGACGCCCGTTCGGGCCCCCTTCGACGGCGTGGTCCGCTTCGCCACCGAGGACGCCGGGGGCAACGCCGCCTACCTCACGGTCGCCGACGGCACCTACTACTACATGGCCCACCTGGACAGCTTCTCCAAGAAGTTCTCCAGCGGGGCGGCGGTGAAGCAGGGCGACGTCGTCGGCTACACCGGGGACACGGGCAACGCATCCGGCGGCGCCACCCACGTCCACTTCGAGATCCATCCCAAGGGGGGCGCGGCCGTCGACCCGAAGCAGTTCCTCGACGGCTGGCTCACCGACGCCATCAACGCCGCGCCGTCGCTGCTCCTCAACAACAACGCCGGCGCCCCCCGGGCCATCACCAGCGCCGGCGTGCTCAGGCAGTTCGAGGACCAGTCGCCGGCTGCCTCGGCGCGGAACATGGGCCCCCTGCTGTGGGCGTCGAGCGTGAGCGCCGGGGGCGGGACGATCCGCCTGGCCGAACTGCAGATCGCTCGGGTGGTGAGCCGGATCGACTGGGACAGGCAGACGACCATGGCCCAGGCGCAGGCCGATGCGCTGCGGCAGGGCAGGACCATCGCCACCGCGCTCCTGGGGCCGTTGACCCCGCCGGTCCTGCTCCCCCTGATCCGGGGTGGCTCCTAGTCCCGGAAGTTCTTGAACTGCAGGGGGATGCCGAAGTCCTCGCCCTTCAGGGCGGCGATGACGGCCTGCAGGTCGTCCCGCTTCTTGCCGGTGACCCGGACCTGATCGCCCTGGGTCTGTGACGACACGCCCTTGGTCCCCCGGTCCTTGATGAAGCGGTTGATCTGCCGGGCCTTGGCGTCGTCGATCCCCGCGGCCAGCAGCACCGTCTGGCGGACGGTCCCCTTGGCCCCTTCCTCGACCTTCTCGTAGGTCAGGGCCTTCAGCGATACCGACCGCTTGACCAGCTTCTCCTCCAGCACCTGCACGAGGGCCCGCAGCCGGTCCTCGGTGGCCGAGGACAGGCGGATCTCGCCGTCACCGAGCTCGATGGTCGAGCCGGTGTCCTTGAAGTCGAACCGGGTGGCCACCTCGCGGTGGGCCTGGTCGACCGCGTTGCGGACCTCCTGGAGGTCGACCTCCGAAACGACGTCGAACGTGGGCACGGACAGACGCTATCGTCGTCGCACCTGGGTCGGTGCCCGAGTGGCCAAAGGGAGCTGACTGTAAATCAGCCGGCACAGCCTACGGAGGTTCGAATCCTCCCCGGCCCACCAGGACAACGTCGCAGGTCAGAACGCACGCCGTCGCCGGGGCGTCGGCGGCCGATCGGCGTTAGCGTCCGGTGATGGACGTCCAGGTACGCCACAGCCCGTCGTTCGCCGCCGCCCGCATCACGCTCGAGCCGAGGGAGCAGGTGCGGGCCGAGTCCGGGGCCATGATGGCGACGTCGTACGGCGTGGGGGTCGAGTCGAGCACGCAGGGCGGGATGCTCAAGGGCCTGAAGCGGTCGTTCCTGGGCGGCGAGAGCCTGTTCGTGACCACCTACACCGGCCCGGCGAACGGTGGCTGGGTCGATGTGGCCCACCACCTGGCCGGCGACATCATCGTCGCCTCGGTCACGCCGGACCGGGCGCTGTCGATCACCCGCGGCTGCTGGCTGGCCTCCGCGGCCGGGGTGGAGCTCGACACCAAGTGGGGTGGGTTCAAGAACCTGTTCGGCGGGGAGGGCGGCTTCCTCGTCCACGCCTCCGGCACGGGCACCGTGATCCTGGCCTGCTACGGCGCCATCGACACCATCGAGCTGGCCGATGGGGAGGCGGTGACCATCGACACCGGGCACGTCGTCGCCTTCGACCCGAGCGTGCGCAGCCAGATCCGCAAGGTGACCACCGGGATGGTCCAGACCCTGAAGTCGGGTGAGGGCTATGTGTTCGATTTCACCGGCCCCGGGTGGGTCATGACCCAGACCCGCAACCCCTCCGCCCTCCAGGCCTGGATCCGCTCGATCATGCCCGGCGAGACCGGGGGCGCGGCCGGAAGCGTGTTGGGCGGCCTGCTCGGTCGCTAGCGCTAGTGGGCTGGACGCAAACGACAAGGATGTAACTGTCGTTCGGTTCAATTAGAAACCCGCTGACCGCGCAACATAGGGAACTGTTCGGGAGAGTTAGCTTCTCGATGTCCGAACAAATTCGCTCACCACGACGAGGCCGTCCTTCCCGGCCGACGTTTACGTGCGCCTGGACACGCAGATTGCCGAGCTGTGGCAGCGGATGGGCGGCCTGCCGAACCCGATGGAGGCGGGCGAGATCTGGCGGGGGATCTGGTTCGAGGAAGCACACCACTCGACCGCGATCGAGGGGAACACGCTCGTGTTGCGGCAGGTGGAGACCCTGCTCGTCGAAGGCCGTGCGGTGGGCGAGAAGCAGCTCCACGAGTACATGGAGGTGAAGGGCTACGCCGACGCGCGGACTGGGTGTACCGGCAGGCCAGCCACCCCGGCGACTGCAGCGGGGGAACACTCACGCTCACCGAGCGGCGTCAGGTCCACCGCATGGTGATGACGCCGGTGTGGGACGTCGCTCCGCACCCGGATGCGACGCGAGGCGAAGCGCCGGGGAACTTTCGCGAGCAGGACATCCGTCCCTTCCCGGGCGGCATGACCCCTCCCAGCTGGGTTCTCGTCCCCCCCGAGGTGGAGGACTGGCTTCGGGATGTCGCCGCCTTGCGGCCGCGTTCCCTCGACTTCCCCCCGATCGGCTGGCGGCGGTCCATCGTCGCTTCGAGGCCATCCACCCTTTTCTCGACGGCAACGGACGAACGGGTCGGTTGCTCCTCAACCTCGTCCTCGTTCGGCTCGGGTACCCGCCGGCCATCATCTACAAGCGCCAACGCGCCGAGTACCTCCGCGCCCTGCGCCGGGCGGACGGCGGGGACTGTGGGCTCCTCGGCGAGTTGCTGGCCCGCGCCGTGCTCGACAACCTGTACAAGTTCGTGGTGGCCATGGTCGCCGGGCCCGTGCGGCTCGTCCCGCTGGCGGCGCTCGCCACCCCGGTGATCACCGCCGATGCGTTACGCACGGCGGCCGGGCGCGGTCGCCTGGAGGCCACCCGGGGCGCCGACGGGGAGTGGCGGAGCTCCCGAAAGTGGGTGGACGAGTACCTGGACGGCCGGTACCGCCGAGACCAATAGCGTCCCGCGGCTGGTCTCCGAGCACCAGCGGCCGCCGGCCTCACGCTTTCCGGGCCTGGGAGTACCGCCAGGGTGGTTGCCGGCCCGGAAAGCGGGACAGCTCCATCCTGTGTAAGATATTGCTTACATACTTCCACAGGAGGAGGGCAGTGGACCAGGCGTTGCGGGCAGTGGCGGATCCGACCCGGCGGGCGATCCTGCGCCTGGTGCGCGACGGCGACCTGCCCGCCGGCGCCATCGCCGCCCACTTCCCGTCCATGTCCAGGCCCGCCGTGTCCCAACATCTGCGGGTCCTGTCCGACGCCGGGCTGGTGGAGGTGCGCCCGGTCGGGAACCGCCGCCTCTACCGGTGGCGGCCTGAGGGCCTGCGCGACGCCGCCGCCTTCCTGGAGGAGATGTGGTCCGACCGGTTGGCCCGGCTGAAGGCAGCGGCCGAACGCGAGGAGGAGCGACCATGAACGAGACGGACACCCGCGCCATCGAGCAAACGCTGCGCATCGGCGCCCGGCCCGAGACGGTGTGGCGCTACTGGACCGACCCGCAGCGGATGTGCGACTGGTGGGGGGTGGGGGCCGAGCTGGACCCGCGGCCGGGCGGGACGTGCCGGGTGGAGATGGGCGCAGGGCCCGTGATGCAGGGGGAGTTCCTCGAGCTCGTGCCGTACGAGCGGATCGTGTTCAGCTTCGGCTGGGAGTCGCCGGACGGAGTTCCGGCCATCGCCCCCGGTTCCACCCGAGTCGAGGTCACCCTCAGCCCCGACGGCGAGGACACCATCCTCACCTTGCGCCACACCGGGATCCCCGTGGCCCACGCCGACGAGCACGCCGCCGGGTGGGGTCACTTCCTGCCCCGCCTGGCCCAGGCGGCGGCGGGATGAAGCCCGTCCGCAACGAGGTGGAGATCGACCGGCCGGCGGCCGAGGTGTTCGCCTTCCTCGAAGACGTCACCAACAACACGCAGTGGCTCAAGGGCATGCGGTCCTGCACGTGGACCACGGAGCCGCCGGTCCGGGTGGGCAGCCGGTACGAGCAGGTCGCCGAGTTCCTGGGCAAGGAGATCCGGACCAGCTTCGAGGTCACGGCCCACGAGCCGGGGCGGCTGGTGACGATCCGGTCCCGGGAGGGTTCCTCCTTCCCGCTGACCGTGACCCGCCTGGTCGAGCCGATCGACGACCAACGGTCACGGGTGATCGAGACCGTGGAGTCCGACCCGGGCGGGTTCTACCGGATTGCCCAACCGGTGCTGCGGGCCATGGTCGCCCGCAACATCGCCCGCGACTACCGCAGCCTGAAGACCCTCCTGGAGGGAGGCTGACCAGAGGTCGAGGGCCGAGGCCCGGACCTCGTCGATGCTCACTCCGGCCACGAACGAGTCGTCGTGCCCGCACCCCTCCGTCATGCAATTGGCCCCGCAGGACGGGCAGTCCAGCCGCCAGGAGATGGCGGGCCGGTGCCGGGTGCGGGTGACCGGGCCGGCGTTGATCAGGTTGCCGCACCAGTAGATCCCGACGGTGGCCGCGCCCACGGCGGCGGCGACGTGCAGCGGGCCCGTGTCGTTCGACACGACCACCGCGCACCGCGACAGCAGGGCGGCGAGCCCGCCGATCGACAGGAGGCCGGCGACGGCGCGGGCGCCGGCGGACATGCCCGAGACCACCTCGTCCACCAGGCTCGCCTCAGGCCCGGTCCCGGTCACGACCACCCGGGCGCCAGCGGCGGCCAGGGCGTCGCCGACGGCGGCGAAGGAGGGCGCCGGCCACCGGCGCCGCCCTTCGCTGGCCCCGGGATGGATGGCGACGAGCGGGCGATCATCGGACGTCAGCCATCCCGCCTCCCGCCGGTCCTGGGGGAGGACGCGAAGCCGGGGCTCGAGCCGGCAGGGCGAGGCGCCCACAGTCGCCACGGCCTCGAGCAGCCGGAACACCTCCGACTGGAAGTAGACGTACGGGACGCTGTGGTCGAGGGGCTCGGCGTCGGGCGTGCGCAGGCCGGCCGTGACGCGAGCGCCCAAGCGGCGGACGAAGGGGTTGGAATTGCGCCCGCCCCCGTGCAGCTGCAGGGCCAGGTCGAACCGCTCCTCGCGCATGCGTTCGAAGAAGGCGGCCTCGTCGCCCGCCGCGGTCTCCTCCACGTCCGGCGCCACGACCACCCGGTCGACGGCCGCCACCCGCCCGAGGACGAAGTCGGCGTGCCAGGGCCTGCCCAGCAGCACGATCTCGGCCGCTGGGTAGGCGGCTCGCAGGGCGTCGAGGGCAGGGACGGCGAAGAGCAGGTCGCCCAGGCTGTTGGCCCGGAGGACGGCGATCTTGGCCACGTCGGGGACGACGGCGGCCGTCACCGGCTGCTGCGGCGGGCGCGCAGGCTGTCGATGGCGCGGCCGATGAAGTTGGCCTGGTCGTAGGTCGGCATGAGGACCGACACGAGGGGCATGGCCGCCGCCTACCCCGACCGCCAGGGTTCCATCCGGTTCGTTTCGGCGGCCGGGGGACCGGGTAGCAGCGCGCCGGCCCCGGGCGGCCCCGGGTCGGTCGCGGAGGAGACGAGGATGGGTCACGGGGAGGCGAGCGAGTCGGCGCTCGCTACGGCCCGCGGCCTGCCTCCGGCGTGGGCCGCGGTGCGCCGGGTGGTCGCAGTGCGGCTCGACAACGTCGGCGACCTCGTCATGCTGAGCCCGGCCCTGCGCGCTCTGCGCCACAACCTCCCCGACGCCCACGTCACCCTGCTCGCCTCGGCCGCGGGCGCGGCCA
The DNA here is from genome assembly GCA_035494015.1 of Acidimicrobiales bacterium. Taxonomy (GTDB): domain Bacteria; phylum Actinomycetota; class Acidimicrobiia; order Acidimicrobiales; family AC-14; genus CADCTB01. Next base: position 4,186 of record DATJHJ010000162.1, on the reverse strand, counting down.
TGGCCCCGCTGCTCCCGTGGGTGGACTCGGTGATGGTCGAGCAGGTGGTGTGGCAGGACGCCGGCGGCCGGCTCGCCCTCGATCCGGCGCGGGAGCTGGCTGTCGTCCGGCGCATCGCCGAGGCCCAGTTCGACGCCGCGCTGATCTTCACCAGCTTCTCCCAGTCGCCATGGCCGCCGGCCTACGCCTGCTACCTGGCGGGCATCCCGTTGCGGGCCGCCCAGGCGGGGGACTTCGGCGGCAGCCTTCTCACCCACGTCGCACCGTCGCTGCCCCGCGAGGCCCACCAGGTCGACCGGAACCTGCACCTGGTCGACCACCTGGGCTTCGCCGTGCCGTCCCGCCACCCGGAGGTCCGAGTGCTGGCGACCACCGACCAGCTGCTCGAACCCCTCGGGCTGGCCGGCGGCGCACCCTTCGTCGCCCTCGCCCCCGGGGCGAGCTGCGCGGCCCGCCGCTACCCCGCCGAACGGTTCGCGAAGGTGGCCACCCTCCTGGCCGACGCCGGCCTGCCGATGGTCGTCCTGGGCAGCGAGCGGGAGGCCGGACTGGCCGCGCCCATCGTCGAGCTGAACCGGGGTCGCCGCGTCTACTCGCTCGTGGGCCGGACCGACCTGGGCGAGCTCGCCGCCGTGCTGGAGCGGGCCAGCGTGGCCGTGACGAACGACTCGGGGCCCATGCACCTGGCCGACGCGGTGGACTGCCCCCAGGTGGTCCTCTTCTCAGGGACCGACTTGGAGTCGCAGTGGCGGCCCCGGCGGGCCCCCACCCGGCTGCTGCGCCGGGCCACGCCGTGTGCGCCGTGCTACCTCTTCGACTGCCCCGTCGGCCTGCCCTGCCTGGACATCCCCCCCGAGGAGGTCGTCGGCCACGTCCTCGACCTGCTCCCCCTCGGCGATCGATCGGGAGGTGTATGCGTCGGCTCCGAATCCTGACGTGGCACGTGCACGGCAGCTACCTCTGGTACCTGTCGCACGTCCCCCACGAGTTCTTCCTCCCGGTCAAGCCCGGCCGGCCGACCGGCTATGGCGGTCGCAGCGGGGCGTTCCCCTGGCCCGCCAATGTGCACGAAGTGGCGGCCGAAGACGTGGCCGGGCTGGCGCTCGACTGCGTGCTGACCCAGTCGCACGACAACTGGGCCCGAGACCGTCACGAAATCCTTTCGCCGGCCCAGCTCGACCTGCCCGCCATCCACCTCGAGCACGACCCGCCCCGCCAGTCGCCCACCGATACCCGCCACCCGGTCGACGACCCGGGCGCCCTGCTCGTCCACGTCACCGCCTTCAACGACCTGATGTGGGACAGCGGGCGGACGCCGACGGTCGTGATCGAGCACGGCGTCGTCGTGCCCGACGGCGTGCGGTACACCGGCGAGCTCGACCGGGGCGTGGTCGTGGTCAACGGCCTGGCCCGGCGGGGCCGGCGTCTCGGCGCCGACGTCGTCGCCCGGGCCGGCCGGGAGGTCCCCCTCGACCTCGTCGGCATGTTCGCCGAGGAAGCGGGCGGGCTGGGCGAGGTCCCCCCGCCCGACCTCGCCGCTTTCGTCGCCCGCTACCGCTTCTTCTTCCACCCCGTCCGCTACACCAGCCTCGGCCTGGCCGTGTGCGAGGCCATGATGCTCGGGGTGCCCGTCGTCGGCCTGGCCACGACGGAGCTGGCCACGGTGATCGACAACGGCGTGTCGGGCTGGATCGACACCGACGTCGACCGGCTCATCGGCCACATGCGCGACCTGCTGGCCGACGCGGACGAGGCCCGCCGGCTGGGCGAGGGGGCCCGCCAGACCGCTCAGGAGCGGTTCTCCATCGACCGCTTCGTGGCCGACTGGGACATGGCCCTCCGCCGGGTCGCCGCGCCGCTCACCGCGGGAGCGGCCTGGTGAACGGCCTGCCCGGCGTGCTCGACCGCCTGAAGGGCCTCTCGGTGGTCGTCCTCGGCGACGCCATGCTGGACGGCTACCTGGAGGGTTCGGCCACCCGGCTGTGCCGGGAGGCGCCCGTCCCGGTCGTCCGGCTGGGCCGCCGCGCCGCCGTGCCGGGCGGAGCGGCCAACACCGCGGTCAACGTGGCCGCGCTGGGCGCCAGCGTCCGGCTCGTCTCCGCGGTAGGCCGCGACCCCGAGGGCGCCACGCTGGCGCACGAGCTGGAGGCGGCCGGGGTGGCGACGGGCGGCGTGGTCCAGCGCGAGGACCGGCGCACCCTCACGCTGAACCGGGTCTTCGCCGGCGACCAGCTCGTGGTCCGCTTCGACGACGGAACCAGCGACCCCCTGCCGCCCGACGCCGAACAGGAGCTGGCCGGCCGGCTCCGGGCCGCCCTGGTCGGTGCCGACGCCGTCGTGCTGTCCGACTACGGCCACGGCATCGTCACCCCGGGGCTCGTGCAGGTTCTGGCCGAGCATCGGGCCCGGGCCTCGACCGTGCTCGTCGTCGACTCCAAGCACCCGGCGGCCTACCGCCAGCTGCGCCCGACCGCGGTCAAGCCCAACTGGGCCGAGGCGCTGCAGCTGCTGGGCGCCGGCGAGCTGGACGGCGTGTCCGAGCGGGCCGACGGGATCGCCGAGCAGGGCGACCGCATCCTGGAGCTGACGGGCGCCCAGATCGCCGCCGTGACCCTCGACTCCGAGGGCGCCATCGTCTTCGAGCGCCAGCGACCGCCGCACCGGACGTACGCCCAGGTCCCCCACGGGTCTCGGGCGACCGGGGCGGGGGACACCTTCGTCGCCGCCCTCACCCTGGCCCTCGCCGGCGGGGCGTCGACTCCCGCGGCGGCCGAGCTGGCGTCGGCGGCGGCCGCCATCGTGGTCGGCAAGGACCGGACCGCCACCTGCACCGCCCCCGAGCTGCGGGCCCAGCTGACCGGTCGGGACAAGTACGCACCCGACCCCGCCGCCCTGGCCGAGCGGATGGACCTCTACCGGCAGCAGGGCCGGCGCATCCTCTTCACCAACGGCTGCTTCGACATCCTCCACCGCGGCCACATCACCTATCTCAACCGGGCCAAGACGCTGGGCGACGTGCTGGTCGTGGCCGTGAACGACGACGGCAGCGTTCGTCGCCTCAAAGGCCCGACCCGGCCCATCAACCCGTTGGAGGACCGGGCCCAGGTGCTGGCCGCCCTCAGCTGCGTCGACCACATCGTCCCGTTCTCCGGGGACAGTCCCACCGAGGCCCTGCGCGCCGTCCGCCCCGACGTCTACGTGAAGGGCGGCGACTACACCTACGACTCCCTCCCCGAGGCGCCCCTCGTCGAGGAGCTGGGCGGCCGGGTGCAGATCCTCCCGTTCATGGAGGATCGGTCCACGACGGGGATGATCGACCGGATCCGGGGGGTCTCGGCGGCGCAATGACGAGCGTCGACGTGCTCGTCCCCACCTACGGCCGCCCGGCCGCCCTGGCCGCCACCCTGGCCACGGTGGCGGCCCAGACCGTACCGGGCCTGCGCCTGGTCGTCTCCGACCAGACCGAGGGCGACCTCGGCGGCCTGGGCGCCGAGGCGCGGGCGGTGCTGCGCCTGCTGGCCGCCCGGGGCCACCAGGTCGAGGTCCACCGCCACCTGCCGCGGCGGGGCCTGGCGGAGCACCGGCAGTTCCTGCTCTCCCAGACCCGCGCCCCCTATGCCCTGTTCCTGGACGACGACGTGCTCATCGAACCTGACCTGGTCGAGCGGCTCCTCACGGCCATCGGCACCGAACGGTGCGGCTTCGTCGGCTCGGCCGTGCTGGGCCTCAGCTACGACGGGGACGTGCGGCCGGAGGAGGAGCACATCGAGCTGTGGGACGGACCGGTCATGCCCGAAGATGTCCGCCCCGGGACGCCCGCTTGGGACCGGTACCGGCTTCACAACGCCGCCAACCTATGGCACGTCCAGCGGCGGCTGGGCATCCCTACCGAGCGCCAGCGCGTCTACAAGGTCGCCTGGGTCGGCGGGTGCGTCCTGTACGACGTCGACAAGCTCCGCCGGGCCGGGGGCTACGCGTTCTGGAGCGACCTGCCCCCGTCCCACTGCGGCGAGGACGTCCTGGCCCAGCTCCGGGTCATGGCCCGCTTCGGCGGCTGCGGGCTCATCCCCTCCGGGGCGTACCACCAGGAGATCCCGACCACGGTCCCCGACCGGGCCGCCGACGCCCCCCTGCTCCTTCGCTGACGACCAGGACGGCGCTACTTCCGCATCGTGGTGGTTGTCGT
>DATJHJ010000161.1:0-38572 GCA_035494015.1 Acidimicrobiales bacterium | reverse complement strand
GCACGAGGCGCTGATCCGGGTCGACGCCCGACCGGAGTCGCTCGTGGTCAAGGTCGACCATGGTGTCAACGGCGTATTCGACAACCCCCTGGCCAAGTTCCTCCTGATCCCCGGGGGGAGCGGCATCGTCAGCGTTTGGGTCAGCCGCCGGATCCGCAGGCGGACGTCGCAGTAGTCCGCCGGGTCCCGGCCACCGCTGGCCGCGACCGCCTGCGGATTGCCGACCCCCGGCCGGTAGGTTGGCCGCATGACCGACATCGCGGCAACCGGCCGGCCCGACATCGTGCGCCCGGGGGCCGAGCTCCGGACCGTCTCGGCCCAGAACCTCCGGGCCCACCCGGCGCGCGACCACTGCCTGGCGCCGTCCCGGGCCGTCGACCGACCGGCGTTCGGGGCCCGCTACGGCCGCCTGTTCCCCGACCTGCCCGGCCTCGTCGTCGAGCCCGACGCCCTCTTCTCCCTCGGTGTCGAGGGCGGGGTGTGCGACGCGTCCCCGACCGTCGGCGGCCCGCAGGTCGATGCCGAGGGGGCGGCGGGGTGGCCCATGTTCGGCCAGTTCGTCGCTCACGACCTGACCGCCGACCGCTCGCCGCTGACCATGCACGCCGACGTCGAGGGCCTGCGCAACGCCCGGTCCCCGTCCATCGACCTGGAGCCGCTGTACTCCTCCGGCCCCGTCGCCCAGCCCTACCTGTACCAGCGGGAGGACCCGGCCAAGCTGCTCCTGTCCCCCGACGGCCGGGACCTGGCCCGCAACTCCGAGGGCACGGCGCTGATCGGCGACCCCCGCAACGACGTCCACGTCTTCATGACCCAGCTGCACGTGCTGTTCGCCAAGCTCCACAACCTGCTGGTCGCCCGGCTGCGGGAGGACGGCGTGCGCGAGTCGGAGCTGTTCGACGCCGCCCGCCGGGCCGCCACCTGGCACTACCAGTGGATCGTGCTGCGTGACTTCCTCCCCCGCCTCGTCGGCACCGACCTCGTCGCCGAGCTGCTGTCCGACGGGCCGAGGTACTTCCAGCCCAAGGACGAGCCCTTCGTCCCCCTCGAGTTCGCCGACGCCGCCTACCGCTACGGCCACGGCCAGATCCGCCAGAGCTACCAGCTCAGCCGGGGCGGGCCGGAGTACCCGCTGTTCCCGGATCTGATGGGCCTGGGGCCGTGCCGGGTCGACAGCGACGTCGACCTGACCCTGTCGTTCGACGTGCCCGGCCACGAGCCGGCCCAGCGGGCCCCCCGGATCGACGGGCGGCTCCCCGCCTCGCTGATCGCCCTCCCCGAGGCCATCACCGGGGCGGTCGAGGTGCGGGCCCACCGCTCGCTGGCCGTGCGCGACCTGGAGCGGGGGGGTGCCGCCGGCCTGCCGTCGGGTGAGGCCGTGGCCGAGGCCATCGGTGTCGACCCCTTGTCGCCGGACGAGACCGGGCTCGACCCCGCCGCGTTCTCGGCCGGGACGCCCCTGTGGCTGTACATCCTGAAGGAGGCCCAGCACCGGGCGGGTGGGGAGCGGCTCGGGCCGGTCGGCGGTCGCATCGTGGGCGAGGTGCTGGTGGGCCTGATCAACGCCGACGCCACCGCCCAGCGGGTCGTCGACCCGGATTGGCGGCCGACCCTGCCGTCGGCCCAGCCCGGCACCTTCACCATGGCCGACGTGATCGCCCTCACCGGGTGACCGCCGTGGGTACCGTTCTGGGAGTGACCGACGTCAGGAGACGAGCCGCACATGGATGAATGCACCCACCTGGACTCGATCCAGGACGTGGAGCCGAAGACGCCCACCGGTTGTGAGGAGTGCCTCCAGATGGGCGACACCTGGGTCCACCTGCGGCTGTGCCTGTCGTGCGGGCACGTGGGTTGCTGCGACAACTCCAAGAACAAGCACGCCACCAAGCACTTCCACGGCACCGAGCACCCCCTCATCCAGTCCTTCCAGCCGGGCGAGGACTGGCTGTGGTGCTACGTCGACGAGCTGTTCATGGAGCCCGCCTAGCAATTCGGGTGCACCCAGCGTCGTGATTTGGGCCGGAGTGGCCTATTTCACGACGCGCAATGCACCCGAACCGTCGGCCGGGGCTCGACCGGCGACGGGGCGGCGGTGGCTTGACGGCGGGCCAGGGTGAAGGAGGCGGCCGAGCCGGCGGTCAGGAGGGCGGCGGCGGCCAGCAGGGCCCAGCGGGCGCCGGCGACCCCGTTCACGGTCCCGACCCGGAGGACGGCGCCGAGGATGGCGACGCCGAGGGCGGCGCCGATGGCGCTGTTGGTGGTCACGACACCACTGGCCGCGCCGGCGCGGTCCCGGGGAACCCCGGCCAGGATCACGTTGGTGAGCTGGGAGCTGGCCATGCCGGCGCCGGCGCCGAACAGGGCGAGGGCGGCGGCCAGGGTGGGCCAACCCACGTCGGTGCGCAGGACGGCGGCGGCGGTGAGCACGCCGGCGAGCTGCACGAGGATCCCGGCCCGCACGACGAGCACCGGTCCCGTTCTCGCCGCCCCCCGACCGCCGAGCTGGGCTCCGGCCAGGGCGGCGAGGCCGACGGGGAGCAGCCAGCGGCCGGCGGCGATCGGCGCCAGCCGGTGGGTGGCCTGCAGGAACACGGCGAGCACGAACATGGTCCCGGCCTGGGCCATGACCACGGTGGCGGCGGTGAGGAGACCGCCGGAGAAGCCGCGGCTGGCGAACAGGCCGAGGTCGACGAGCGGGTCGCGGCGGGCCTGGGCCCGCCGGCGTTCGAGCCGGGTGAAGGCCAGGAGGGCGACGGCGGCGCCGGCCACGGCCGCGGCCACCGGCGACACCGCCCACGACGACGACCACAGCCGGGCCCCGGCGACGGCAAGGCCGGCGCCCCGGTTGGCCAGCCAGCCGTGGTCGGGCGCCTCCGTCAGGGCGAACACGGCCAGGAACAGCCCGCCGGCCAGGACGGCCGCGCCGCCGAGGTCGAGGGGCGGCCGCCGGTCCCGGCGGGTGTCGGCCGGCAGGGCGGCCAGGGCGGCGAGGGCGGCCAGCGGGGCGACCACGACGTTGATCCGCAGGCCCCACCGCCACGAGTAGTCGCTGGTCAACCAGCCGCCGATGACCGGGCCGAGGGCGGCGGCGGCGCCACCGACCCCGCCCCACAGGGCGAAGGCCTTGGCCCGGGCCGGTCCTTGGAACGTCCTCGACAGGGTGGCCAGCGACGCCGGGAAGAGCAGCGACGCACCGATCCCTTCGAGGACGGCCTCGCCGAGCACCAGGGCCGGAATGGTCGTCGCCAGTGAGGCCACCAGCGACCCGGCGGCGAACAGGACGGCGCCGGCCACGAAGGCGCGGCGTACACCGAAGATGTCGCCCAGGCGACCGCCGACGATCAGCAGGCTCCCGAGGGTCAGCGAGTAGCCGGCGATCACCCATTGCAGGCTGGCCAGGTCGGTGTGCAGGTCGCCACGGATGGTCGGGATGGCGACGTTGAGGATGGTGGTGTCCAGGGTGACGACGGCGACCGCGGCCACGGTGGCGGCCAGGACGAGGCCGGGCCTGGTGTCGCCCGTCATCGCTCGTCGCACGTTCACCGCCTTCATCAGCCGGGCCCGGCGCTCCATCCGGGACGGTACGGGCGTGGTGTCGGTCATCATCCGAGCCTCCTCGTCGGTATCCCTCTATCTTAGACTTCGAACGATTCGATGTCTAGCGATTCGACGCGGAATAGACTGCAGGCCATGGGACCTCCGGCGAGAGAACCGATCGGCCTCGAGCTGGCCCGGACGGCCAAGGCCGTCAGCCGGGCGTTCGACGACGCCCTGGCCGACCTCGGCGCGTCGCTCCCGACGTGGTTGGTGCTCGTCTCGCTGGTGGCGGGCCGGCACGGCGCCCAGCGCGACCTGGCCGAGGCCGTCGGTGTGGAGGGCCCGACCCTGAGCCATCACCTGAACCGGATGGAGGCGGCCGGGCTCATCACCCGGGCCCGGGACCCGGCCAACCGCCGGGTCCACCAGGTCGAGCTCACCGCCGCCGGGCAGGCCACGTTCCAGCGCCTGGTCGACCCGGTCACCGGCTTCGACCAGCGGCTGCGGCGCGGGTTCAGCGACGACGAGCTGGACGGCCTGCGCGGCCTGCTCGCCCGCCTGCGGGCCAACGTCGCCGCCGAGCCGGCCTCGGGCGGCTACGGCCCGGGTGCAGGGCCGCGCGGAAGGGGGTAGCGGTCGGCGCGCTGGACGATGCCGATGGTGACGGTCGTCACCCGTTCCTGGCCGATGGGGGCGGTGCGGTTGGTCGGAGGGGCGCCGGCAAGGTCGGGCGGTAGCACGCCAGCCGGGAGCACGACCGCGCCCTGGCAGTCCACCGTGGTCAGAGTGACGGTCACCGGGTAGGTGCCGGCGTGGGCGTAGGAGTGGTACGGCGCTCCGTCGCTCGACGCCTTGACGGCCGAGAACGGCGGTTCGCACCACCAGGGCCGGGTCCCGCCGTTGTCGTGGACCTCGGACGTCCCGTCGCCGAAGTCGTACCGGACGCTCTTGACCCCGCCGGCGAACGTCATCTCCATCGAGAGCTGCAGGAAGCTGTCGACCGAGAGGTCGTAGGGGTACACGTGCACGGTCAGCGTGTCGGGCCCGTTGGTCACCGTCTTGCTCGCCCCGAAGCCGTACAGGCCCTCCGGATCGGCCCCGGGGGGCAGGGTGGCGGTCGGGAAGGGGGGCGGCGCGAACGAGCTCGTCGGGGCGACGGTCCCGGGCGGGCGAGCCGGGGCGGTCGACCGGGGCGCAGCCGTCGTCGGGGGAACCCGCGTCGTGCTGGGCGCCAGGGTGGTGCTCGTCGGCGGCAGAGGTACGGATGTGGTGGTCGTCGTCTGGGCGACCTCGACGAGAGGGCCGCCACTGGCCGCCAGCACGCCGTCGGCCGCGGGACGGGGTCCGGCGGGCGCGAGGAGGGCGGCGGCGACGCCGAGGCACGCGAGCAGGCACGCGGTGACGGCGAGGGCTCGGCGCATGACCTGCCTATCGGCGCCGCCGCCGCCGAACTTGACCCCGCCGGTGGCGGCGGATCAGGACCAGAACTCGTCCCAGGCGTACAGGTCCCCCGGGTAGATCCAGATCTCGGTGAGGGCGCCGTCGGTCAGCTGCCAGACGTGCACGTTGTTCATGGCCAGGACGCGGCCCTCCCGCTCGGCCAGGTCCTTGACCAGGCCCACCCCGTGGCCGTCGGAGGCGGTCACGTCGTGCGGCTCGAACCGGAGCGTGCCGCCCGACAGCTCGGCCAGCTGGCCGACGTACCCGGCCACCGCCTCCTTGCCGGCGTACTCCCCGGCCACCGGGCTGCGGCCGGGGACGTGGGCGACGATGTCGTCGGACAGCAGGCCCATCAGCGTCGCGAAGTCGCCGGCGGCGAGGGCGTCGTAGACCTTGCGCAGCACGTCCAGGTTGGCGTCGATCATGGGGCGACGATAGCGATACGCGTATTTCGAAGCACGGGCCACCGCTCTTTGCCGACAATGGAGCCACGTCGGCGGAGGAGCGAATGGACGCTTACAGCAGTTTGATCTTGCGGATGGCAGAGGACCGGATCAACGACCTTCGGCGGGAGGCCGCGGGGCGGTCGAGTGGTCGGCGGTGGTTCCGCCGCCGGCCGCCGGCGGCCGATCCGGCGGTGGCGCCCGTCGCCCTGCCGGTGGTGGGCGAGGAGCCCGACGAGCTTCGCCAAACCGCCTGAGCGGCCCGACCCCGCCGCCTTCACGCCCGGGCCAGCAGCTCCAGGCCCTCCTGGCGGTAGTCGCGGGCGTTCGAGAGCCGGCGGGACGGGTTGCCACCGCACATCTCCATGAACCGGGCGATGGTCTCCTCGGTGTGGGCCTGCTCGAGGCGGATGTTGCCCAGCTCGTTGTCCGGCGATTCGTCGTAGGCCGAGCTGAGGTTGGCCTCCGACTTGGCCAGCCAGTTGGCCGCCTGGTCGAGGTACGCCTGGCGCATCTCGGGGTGCGCCTCGGCCTTGCCCATCCGCTCCTCGGCCACCTTGCGCGAGCACACGCCCCGCATCTGGCGGCAGTAGTGGTTCCGGGGGCCGCTCAGGGCCACCGCCCGCCCATAGGTGATGTGGGCGTCCTTGAACCGGCCTCGGGCGTAGTCCTCGTCGGCGCTGGCAATGAGCTCGTCGTATGCGTTCACAGGGCCCCCACGGTCTGCACGCTCCTACCCAGTATTCCGTAAACCATTGGCGATGCCGTTCACCGTCAGGAGCAGGGCCCGCCACAGCTCGGGGTCGTCGCCGTCGCTGTCTCGCACCCGCGACAGCAGGGAGATCTGCAGGTAGTTGATGGGGTCCAGGTAGGCGTCGCGGACCTCCAGCGTCTGGCGCAGCAGGGCGTGGTGGTCGAGCAGGCGGTCGTTGCCGTTCAACCATAGGACCTGGGCGACGGTGCGCCGGTGCTCCTCGGCGATGCGCTCGAAGATGTCGTGCAGCGACGGGTCGACCAGCCGTTCGACGTAGCGCCGGGCGATGTCCAGGTCGGTCTTGAACAGGACCATCTCCACGTTGGAGACGAACGTCCGGAAGAAGTGCCAGTCCCGGTGCATGCCCTTCAGCCGGTCCGAGAACCCCTCGGCCCGGGCCCGCTCGATGCCCGCGCCGACCCCGAACCAGCCGGGGACGATCTGGCGCGACTGGGTCCAGCCGAACACCCAGGGGATGGCCCGCAGGGAGTCCAGGCCGTGGTCCGCCGCGCCCCCGCCGGCCCGCCGGATGGGCCGGGAGCCGATGTTGAGGGCGGCCAGCTCGTCGACCGGGGTGGAGGCCCGGAAGTAGTCGACCATGCGGGGGTCGCCGACCAGGGCGCGGTAGGACGCATGGGCCCCGGAGGACACCACGTCCATGACCTCGTCCCAGTCGTCGATGACCCGGTGGGGGACCCGGGACTCGCGGTGCAGCAGCGAGGCCTGCAGCACGGCGGCGGTGGCGAACTCCAGGTTGCGGCGGGCCAGCGTGGGCAGGCCGTACTTGTCGGAGATGACCTCGCCCTGCTCGGTGATCTTGATGGCCCCGTCGAGCGTGCCGTAGGGCTGGGCCAGGATGGCGTCGCCGGTGGGCCCGCCGCCCCGCCCGACGGTGCCGCCCCGGCCGTGGAACAGCCGCAGCAGCACCTTGTGCTCCTGGGCCACGTCGCGCAGGGCCCGCTGGGCCCGGTGGATCTCCCACAGCGACGTGGTGATGCCGGCGTCCTTGTTCGAGTCCGAGTACCCGAGCATGACCTCCTGGACGTCGCCCCGCAGCTCGACCAGGCGCCGGTAGCCGGGGTCACTCAGCAGCTCGTCGAGCAGGGGGCCGGCCTGGCGCAGCTCGTCCACCGTCTCCAGCAGGGGGACGAAGCCGAGCCGGGCCACGTCGGCGGTGAGATCGATCAGGCCGACCTCCCGGGCCAGCACGGCGGCGGCCAGCACGTCGTCCGCCCCCTTGGTCATGGAGATGACGTAGCTCTCGATCGCTTCGTCGCCGTACCGGTCGAGGGCCGTCCGCACGGTCTCGAACAGGGACAGCATCTCCTCGGCGTCGCCGGTCAGCCGGGCGGCGGGGGACTTGAGCGGCCGGGCCGACGCCAGCTCGGCCGAGAGCAGCTTGGCCCGGTCGGCCCGGGACAGCTCGCCGTAAGGCGGGGTGCCGCCGTTGATCCGGTCGAACAGGAAGGCCAGGGCCACGTGATGGCGCTCGGCGTGCTCGCGGACGTCCATGGTGGCCAGGCTCATCCCGAAGGCGGCGGCCACGCGGATGACCTTGTCCAGGCTGTGGCGGGCCACCAGCCCGCCCCGGTTCTCCAGCAGCGAGGTGCGCATGACCTCGAGGTCGTCGAGCAGCTCTGCGGTGCTGGCGTACTCCAGCTGGGGGCGGGGCGGTGCGCCCTCGTCCAGCCGGTGCCGGGTGTTGGCCAGGCGCTGCAGGATGTAGGAGCACTTCAGGCGGTACGGCTCCTCGGCGTTGAGGACCCCGAAGCGGGCGTGGACCTCCGGCAGGGCCAGCCGGTCGGCCTCCAGGCTGGCGGTCAGCCCGGCCGAGATGGCGGCGATCCGGGTCGACATGCTGAGCGTGCTGACCAGGTCCTGGACGGCGGCGGTCAGGTTGCGCAGGGCCCGCACCCGCTGCTCGCCCAGGACGTGCAGGGTGACGGCCGGGGTGACGTTGGGGTTCCCGTCCCGGTCGCCGCCCACCCAGGTCCCGAAGCGGACGGGCCGGGCCCGGGGCGGGAGGTCCACGCCGATCCGGGCCAGCGAGGCGGCCAGGTCGTCGAGCAGGTCGGGGAGGACGGCGCCGAACAGGTGGTCCAGGTAGAACACCACGTTGCGGGCCTCGTCGACCGGCGTGGGCCGGTTCTGGCGCAGGTCGTCGGTCTGCCAGATGAGGTCGACGACCTCGGCCAGCTCCCGCTCCACCCGCCGGCGGTCGTCCTCGTTGGCCCGCGGGTCGGTCCGCCGTTCGAGCAGCTCGGCGATGCGGTGGCGCTTGGTGAGGATCGACTGGCGCACGACCTCGGTGGGGTGGGCGGTCAGGACGAGCCGCAGCTCCAGGCGGTCCATGAGGGCCTGGAGCTCGGCCGCCGGCAACCCGGCCCGCTCGACGTCCTCGATGGCCCGGATGAGCGGCCCCTCGACGTCGGCCAGCTGGGTGCGCTCGTCGGCCCGGTGGACCTGCTCGGCGATGTTGGCCAGGTGGAAGTAGGCCGAGAAGGCCCGCACGAGACGGGTGGCGGTGGCCAGGTCCAGGTCCGACAGCTGGGCGTCCAGCTGGTCGGCGCGGGCCGGGGAGTCCGGGTCGCGCGCCGCCTTGCTCAGGGCCCGCACCCGCTCGACCAGGTCGAGCGTGTCCCGGCCCTCGTGGCGGACGAGGGTCTCGCCGAGCAGCTGGACCACGAGATGGATGTCCCGGCGCAGCGCCTCCCCGGCAACCTCCTCATCCGCGTGACCGGGGCCCGACATCGCCCGCCAGCCTACGGGGCCGGGGCGCCGGACGGCCCATCGGCGCTGCGCCGCCCGCCCTTGTCGAAGGGGCGGACGCCGGCACCGTACGATGACCACGTCCATGGACCGCCTGCAAGCTTCGGCCCACTTCGCCGGCGACGCGGCCAGCGCCGGCCCGGCCCGCCGCTTCGTCGCCGCGACGCTGGAGGCCTGGCACTGCCCGGACCTGCAGGAGATCGCCGTCCTGCTGGTCAGCGAGCTGGTGGCCAACGTGGCCCTGCATGCCGCGGGCGACATGGACGTGGTCGTCGGCCTGCGGGACGAGCGGCTGCGGGTGGAGGTGTACGACGCCAGCCCGTTGCTGCCCCAGCGCAAGCGCTACTCGCGGACGGCAACGACGGGACGGGGCCTCGGCCTGGTCGAGCAGCTGGCCGACACCTGGGGGGTCGAAGCCACCGACTCCGGCAAGGCGGTGTGGTTCGAGCTCGTCCGGGGCCAGGCCCGGTCGGGGGCAGCCGTCCAGCCCGTCGACCTCGACACCTGGGCCGACCTGGACATCGGGGACGGGACGACGGGCTCCCGGCCGGGCGGGCCCCGGCCGTCGCGGGGGGACACGGGCCCCGGCCGGGGTAGTCGGGCCTCGACCAGCCGAACGGTGAGAAGCAGGCGCTGACGGGCGCTGGCGCCCGCTCTGGCACAGTGCGCCCGTGCCCTCGCTCGTCGCCACCGACATCACCCGGTCCCACGGCGCCTTCGTCGTGCTGGACGGGGTCAGCCTGGTGGTGGGGCCCCGGTCGCGAGTGGGCGTCGTCGGCCCGAACGGGGTGGGCAAGACCACCCTGCTGCGCATCCTGGCCGGTCTGGAGCCGCCCGACGGCGGGCAGGTCACCCTGGCCCCGCCCACGCTGAACGTCGGGTACCTGCCCCAGGAGACCGAGGCCCGGCCGGAGGAGACCCTCGCCGCCTACCTGGCCCGCCGCACGGGGGTAGCGAGCGCCGAGGCCGAGATGGAGGAGGCCGCCGCTGCTCTGGCCGTGGGGTCGGCCGGTGCCGACGAGCGCTACTCCGTCGCCCTGGAGCGGTACCTGAGCCTGGGCGGGCCGGACCTGGAGATCCGGGCGGCCGAGGTGTGCGAGGACCTGGGCCTGCCCGCCGACCGCCTGGGCGTCGGCCTGGCCGAGCTGTCGGGGGGCCAGGCGGCCCGGGCCTCGCTGGGCGCCATCCTGCTGTCCCGCTTCGACGTCCTGCTCCTCGACGAGCCGACCAACGACCTGGACTTCGCCGGCCTCGACCAGCTCGAACGCTTCGTCGCCGGGCTGGACGGCGCCCTCGTGGTGGTGTCGCACGACCGGGCCTTCCTGGAGGCCACCGTCGACCGGGTGCTCGAGCTGGACGAGCACAGCCGCCGGGCCACCGAGTACGGCGGGGGCTGGTTGGGCTATCTGGAGGCCAGGGGCACGGCCCGCCGCCACGCCGAGGAGGCCTACGACGAGTACCGGTCCCGGCGGTCCGAGCTGACCGAGCGGGCCCGGACGCAGCGGCAGTGGGCGGTCACCGGGGCCCGCACGGCCAAGAAGAACCCGCCCGACAACGACAAGGCCCGCAAGGGCTGGAAGGTCAACCGGACCGAGAAGCAGGCGGCCAAGGTCCGCATCACCGAGAAGGCTCTCGAGCGGCTGGAGGTGGCGGAGAAGCCGTGGGAGGGCTGGGACCTGCACCTGGAGCTGGCCCCGGCCCGCCGCAGCGGCGACATGGTGGCCCGGCTGGACCAGGCCGTGGTCGAACGGGGGACGTTCCGGCTCGGCCCGCTGAGCCTGGAGATCACCTGGGCCGAACGGGTGGCCATCATCGGCCCCAACGGCTCGGGCAAGACCACCCTGCTGCGGGCCCTGCTCGGCGAGCTCCCGCTGGTATCGGGCTCCCGGGCGCTCGGGCCGGGCGTGGTGGTGGGCGAGCTGGACCAGGGGCGGCGGACCTTCCTCACCGGCCGCCCGCTGGTGGCCGCCTTCGAGGAGGCGTCGGGCCTGCTGGCCCAGCCCAGCCGGTCGCTCCTGGCCAAGTTCGGCCTGGGCGCCGACCACGTGGGCCGGCCGGCGGCCAGCCTGTCGCCCGGCGAGCGCACGCGGGCCACCCTGGCCCTGCTCATGGCCCAGGGCGCCAACTGCCTGGTCCTGGACGAGCCCACCAACCACCTCGACCTCCCCGCCATCGAGCAGCTCGAGCAGGCCCTCGACGACTACGAGGGCACCCTCCTGCTCGTGACCCACGACCGCCGCCTGCTCGACGCCCTCCGCATCACCCGCACCGTCGACCTGGGCTGACCCCCCATCGTTCTGGCTGCCAAAACGAGCGGGTCAGCGGAGGGCCTGCAGGACGGCGGCGGCCATGCCGGCCATCCCCATGGCGTTGGGGTGGACAGGGGCGGCGGGGGCCAGGGGGAGCACGGGCTCGACCCAGCGGGTGCCGGGGAGCTGACAGGCGTCGTGGCCGATGCTGGGGGCGTAGGTGTCGACGAAGGCGGCGCCGGCCGACCCGGCCTGGGCGGCCAGGGCGGCGTTGAGTTGGCCGAACGGGCCGGCGGTGTACGAGTCCCCGACGGCCACGTAGGTCGGTGCCGCGGCGCGGGCCGGGACCGCTCCGATCACCGCCAGCGTGGCCACCGTGAGCAGGACCGCCAGGCGCCTCACCCGGGCAGGTACCGGCGGGCGCCCCAGAACTGCGTGACCATGGACGGCGTGTCGACGGGGACGGTCTCGACCGTCCGGCCGGTGGCCGGCGACTGGATCATCATGCCTGCGCCCACGTACATCGACACGTGGTAGATCGCCCCCCTGCCCCCGTCGGAGGCATAGAACAGCAGGTCGCCGGGCTGGAGGTGGTTGCGGTCGACCGGCGTGCCGGCCAGCAGGGCCTGGTCGTCGGCGTCGCGGGGCAGCACGATGCCGTGGGCGCCGTAGACGGCGGCGGTGAAGCCCGAGCAGTCGAAGCCGGCCGCCGACGTGCCGGCCCACAGGTAGGGCAGGCCGGAGAAGAGGCGGGCGCTCTGGACGAGGTCGGCCGGCGTGGTGGGCTGCGGGCCCGGGGCCTGGACCTCGACATCGCCGGCGGCCAGGACCGCCCGCCGGCCCCCCGGGACCGCCACCGTGACCCTGTCGGCCGCGGTGGCCACGACCGGCAGCCGGGTGTTGTAGCTCAGCTCGAGCAGCTCGTGGGTCTGGTCGGCGGGGTCCCGCAACGGGGCGGTGGGGCGGGTGACCACCGCCGTCCGGCCCGTGCCCGCCGCCGGTCCGGTGGCCACCAGCTGGGCCACGGGCAGCCAGCCCGGGTACCCGCCCGGATCCTGCGACGACGGCTGGCCGGGCACGACCACCCGGGCCCACGAGCCGCTCATTTCCCGTACCGCCACCCGGTCGCCGTAGAGGACCTGGGTGGCCAGCTTGTCGACCAGCCACAGCTTCTCGTCGACGGTCATGGTGGCGGTCCACTTCCGCACGTCGACCGGGTTGGACAGCGACGGCTGGTCCACCGGCCGGGCCTGGCCCGGTTGGTTCCAGACCGTGGCGACGGCGACCGCCACCCAGGCGTCACGCCCGGCGGCCACGACGGGCGTGGGTTCAGGCACGGCGGGGGCCACAGTGGCGGGCGGGGCCGAGGTGGGCGTGGCCGCCGCGGGGGTGGGCGCCGGCCGGTCGGAGCCGCAACCCACCGCCACGGCCAGAACCGCGGCCACGGCGAGCAGCCGGCCCGGCACCATGCCCCGCGACTGTAGCGACCGGTCGCCGCTACTACGGTCGGAAGCAGTGCGCCACCGGCTTCACCGCACACCCCTCGTGCCCCTCGCTCTGGCCCTGGCTTTGGCCGCGTCCGCCTGCGGGGGCGCCGACGGGCCGGACCGGGCGGCCATCGGCCGGGCCGAGACGTCGACCTCGCCGTCGACTCCGACCTCGACCGTGGCCGCGGCCCCCGACACCACCGTCCCGCCCCCGCCGACCGGGCCGGCCACCGCGCTCATCAGCCCGAGCGGGATCGTGGTCCCGGTCGTCTCGACCGCGGGCGACAGCTCCGTGGTCCGCACCCCGTGCAACGCCACCGCCACCCTCAAGCGGGGCACGCCGGTGGGGGCGCCGGCCGTCGTCCTCGATCCCGGGCACGGCGGTGCCGAGGCGGGCGCGGTCTCGCCGGCCGGCCTGGCCGAGTCGGGGATCAACCTGGCCGTGGCCCGCCAGGCCCAGGCCGCCCTTGAAGCCCAGGGTTTCGCCACCCTGCTGACCCGCACCGGCGACTACGAGCTGACCCTGCCCACCCGCTCGGAGATCGCCCGCGACGTGAACCCCCGGGCCTTCGTGTCCGTCCACCACAACGCCGACCCCGACGGCCCCCACGACGGCCCGGGCTCGGAGACCTACTACCAGATCGGGTCGGCCGACTCGAAGCGGCTGGCCGGGCTGATCTACGAGGAGGTGGTCAAGGCGCTGTCGGCCTACAACGTGGCCTGGGTGGGCGACCGGGACGCCGGCGCCAAGTACCGCCCCAGCACCACCGGCCCCGGCGACTACTACGCCATGCTCCGCCAGCCGGGCAAGGTGGTCAGCGTCATCGCCGAGCTGGCCTTCGTCTCCAATCCGGCCGAGGCCGAGCTGGTGTCTCGGCCCGACGTCCAGAAGGTGGAGGGGCAGGCCCTGGCCCGGGGCATCGTCCGCTACCTCACCACCGCCGACCCGGGCTCGGGCTTCACCACCCCGTACCCCCGGGTCGACCCGCCCGCCCCGCCCAGCACCGGGCCACCCCGCCCGTGCCGTGATCCGCAGCTCTGACCGGCGCCGGTAGGGTGCAGCCATGACCGGCCCGGGAGGCCGGTCCAACAAGCACTCATGAGACACACTCCCTGTGGGAGTGTGTCTCATGACTCAGTCGGAGAAGCCGCAGGTCGAGGTGCCGCAGGGCGAGGCGCCCCCCACCGAGCTCGTTACCGAGGATCTGGTCGAGGGCACGGGCCCGGAGGCCACGCCGGGCACGGACGTCGAGGTCCACTACGTGGGCGTGGCGTGGAGCACCAACCGCCAGTTCGACGCCTCCTGGGACCGCCGGTCGACCTTCAAGTTCCCCCTGGGCGGCGGCCGGGTGATCGCCGGCTGGGACCAGGGCGTAGCCGGGATGAAGGTGGGCGGGCGGCGGCGGATCACCATCCCGCCCCACCTGGGCTACGGCGACGCCGGCGCCCGGGGCGCCATCAAGGGCGGCGAGACGCTGATCTTCGTGGTCGACCTGCTCGGGGTGGGCTGAGCGCTTGCCGCGCTTCGATCGACGAGAAGTTCGATCGGCAAGCGCCTCCGACCGCGCGAGCGCCAGCGAGCCGGACGGGGATGGGGGAGCACGGCGCAGCCGTGCGTCGGGGGCGCAGCCCCCGGGGCAATAGCGCGCTCAGGCGCAGCGGGTGAAGGTGACGGAGGACGACACGTCCACCGTCGCCCCCTTGTGGTCGGCGGCCCAGCTGTGCAGGGCGGCGGCCAGCTCGGTGACCTCGGCGGGCGAGCCCAGGACGACGGTGGTGCGCACGCAGTAGCGCCGGCCCGTCCGCCACTCGACGTACTCGTCGCCCGCCCACCCGGCCACCGCCCGATCGGCCTGGTCCTGGGGCACGGTCTCGGCCAGGACCAGCCCGAGGAGGTACTCCCCCACCACCCCGTCGTCGAGGTCGCGGCCGTCGGCGGCCACGTGGGGCACGGGCGACCGGCCCCGGCCGGACAGGAACAGGTCGGGGTGGAGGATCTCGGCCGAGGTGGTCGGCGGGTGCCGGAACGCCTCGTCCACCCGGGCCTGGCCGCCCGCCGCCACCAGGGCGTCGATGAAGTCGGGCCCGTCGACGTAGGGGAAATCGGCCAGGTCGGCCAGGGGGTCGTAGTCGGTCGACCCGCCGCCCGACCCAGCGGCGTCCTCGTCGGCGGCCTGCCGCTGCTCGGCGGCCGAGAGCGAGCCCACGTAGCGGTACTCGACCGAGGTGGCGTCGCCCTCGACCAGGGCGTCGTAGGCCAGCTGGGCTTCGTCGTCCTGGACGTCGGCGTCGATGCCGAAGTGCTGGTCGTCCAGGGCGTGGGTCAGCTCGTGGACCAGCACCTGGCGCACGAACGGGGTCGGCCGGGCGCCCCGCACCACCAGCTCCTTGCTGTCGCTGTCGTAGTAGCCGTCGACCTCGTCGGGCTCCAGCACGTCGCCCGAGCCGACGTGGTCCTTGGCGCCGACCAGCCCCAGGGCCCGCAGGAAGCCGGTCTCCACCTGGTCGGCGTCCGAGTCCGCCGGGTTGCCCTCGTTGACCTTGCGGCGGAAGGCGGCGTCGCCCAGGACGGACACCTTGACCGGGGTCAGGAACGTGAGCCCCCGGGCTCCTTCGACGAAGGCCTCCAGCTGGGGGATCACTGCTTGCAGCTCGGCGCTCAGGGCCGGGTCGGGGCCCCGCTCGTCCCGGCGCCGGGCCAGCAGCGCCCGGGCCCCGACGACGGCACCCGCCACCACGAGGGCGGCGAGCAGGCAGGCGACGGCCCTGCGCCTGACGGTCACGGTTGGGGGTTCACCGGCAGGCCAGAATGTACCGGTCGCAAGAAAAAAGAGTGGCGCCCCACTCGACCCCACGGCGGACGGGGTGAGGAAGGGCGCCGAGCACCAGTATACGTACGTCGTACGGTTTGTCGAGTCGAAAGGCGGGTTAATTTGGCCAGGCCTCCCCTCAGTCGGGACGCGATCTTTCGCGCCGGCCTGGACCTGGTGGACCGGGAGGGGATCGACGCCCTGACTATGCGGCGCCTGGCCCGGGCCCTCGGCGTCGCCCCCATGTCCATTTACACCCATGTCCCGAAGAAGGAGGACCTGGTCGTGGGGGTGGTCAACGAGGCGACGACGAAGATGGTCCTGCCCCCGCCCGAGACCCCGCCCTGGGACGCCATGCGGGCCGTGATCCGCGAGTTCCGCCGGGTCGCCCACCTCCATCCCAACCTCGTCCCCCTGATCACCCGCCAGCCGCCGACCGGCGTCGACAGCCTGCGCATCCTCGAGTCGGCCCTCGACGCCCTCCGCCGGGCCGGGCTCGACCCGGCGGCCACGGCCCGGGCCTACCGGATCTCGTCCAGCTTCGCCATCGGCTTCGTCTCGCTGGAGTCCGGCGGCTACTTCCGGCCGCTGGAGGACGGGGGCGGCAGCCGCCGGTTGGACCTGGAGTCGCTGCAGGGCATGCCCCGGCTCATGGAGGTGGCGCCGCATCTCGCCACCTGGGACAGCGACGCCGAGTTCGAATCGGGCATGGACGTGATGATCGACGCCATCCGCCGCAGCTTCGGCGTCTAGTACCGGGCCAGGTGGTGGAGGGCGATGGCCGCGGCGGTGGCCACGTTCACCGAGTCCACGCCGGCCGCCATGGGGATGCGGACGCAGCGGTCGGCCGCTTCGAGGGCGGCCGGCGTGAGGCCGGGGCCCTCGGCGCCGACCAGAAGGGCCTGGCGGGGCCGGCGGGCGATGCTTGCGACGTCCTCGGCGGTGGCGGCGGGTGTGAGGGCCAGCACCTCGAAGCCGCGGGCCTGCAGCCGCTCGACGGCTGTCGTCGCCTGGTCGACCCGGGCGAAGGGGATGCGCAGGGCGTGGCCCATGGACACCCGGACCGTCCGCCGGTAGAGCGGGTCCGCCGTCGCCCGGTCCAGCACCAGGCCGCCGACCCCGAACGCGGCCCCGTTCCGGAACAGGGCGCCGAGGTTCTCGTTGTCGTTGACCCCCTCGACGAGGAGGACGTTGCCGGTGCCGGCCACCACGTCGTCCAGCGGAGCCGGCGGCCGGCGGGCGGCGGACGCCAGCGCCCCGCGATGGAAGTGGAACCCGGCGACCGCGGCCACGACCGACTGCTCGGCCACGAACACGGGCGCATCCGTGGCGGCGAGGTCGGCCTCCAAGGCCGCCAGCCCTTGCGGCGTGACCAGCACGGCCCGGACCGGGTACGGGGACCGCAGGAGCTGGCGGATGACCAGGGCGCCCTCGGCCACGAAGAACCCGTGGTCACCCTCGGGTTGCTCTCGCCGCCGGCGCAGCTCCGGGTCGTTGAGCCGGAAGAAGTCGCCCAGGCGAGGGTCGGCCGGGTCATCGATCTCGGTTACCGCGGCCGGCCACCTCGTGGGTTGAATTTTCAACCTTTTCGGTACCATGGAGGGGTGGAAGCGCCCCGGTGGCTCGACGACGAGGAGCAGCGGACCTGGCGGGCGTTCCTGGGCGCCATCCGGCGGCTGACCACCGAGCTGGACCGCGAGCTGCAGCGGGACGCCGACATGCCCCATGCGTACTACGAGATCCTGGTCACCCTGTCGGAGACGCCGGACCGGACGATGCGCATGAACGAGCTGGCGGAGCGGTGCCAGTCGTCCCGCAGTCGGCTGAGCCACGCCGTCGCCCGCCTGGAGGAGGCGGGCTGGGTCGAGCGGCGGGCCTGCCCGACCGACAAGCGGGGCGCCTTGGCCGTGCTCACCGACAAGGGCTTCGCCGCCCTGGAGGCCGCCGCCCCCGGCCACGTGGAGGCCGTCCGCCAGAACCTGTTCGACCTGCTCACCCCCGAGCAGGTCCGCCAGCTGGGCGAGATCAGCACCGCCGTCCGCGACGGCACCAGCGATACCGCCGTCCGAGACGCGTCAATTCCTGATTGACGTTCTGCCCGCGTCAATGTAAAGTTGACGACATGAACAGTATTCCTGCCGTGGACGAGCTGGTGCGGACCATCGAGGCGACGTCGGAGACCGACCTGGACCGGGTGCGGGCCGCGGTCGAGCTGGCCGACGAGCTGGGGACCCTGGGCGACGAGGTGGTCACCCACTTCGTGGGCGCGGCCCGCGCCGCCGGGTGCTCGTGGTCCCAGATCGGCAGCCAGCTGGGCGTGTCCAAGCAGGCGGCCCAGCAGGCGTTCGTGGCGCCCGTGCCCGGCGCCGGGCGCGGTCGGGGCCGCCGGTTCGGGGGCCGGGGACGGGGCGGCGGGGGCGACGGCAGCGGCCGACCCTTCGAACGCTTCGCCACCGTGGCCCGCACGGTCGTGATGCTGGCCCGCCAGGAGGCGGTGGCCATGGGCGCCACCCACGTCGGCACCGAGCACCTGCTCCTCGGCCTCCTGGACCACGGCGAGGGGGTGGCCGCCGAAGCCCTGTCCTCGGTGGGCGTGGGCGCCGAGGCGGTGCGCCAGCGGGTGGGCGCCCTGGTGGAGCGCAAGCCCGGGCCGCCGTCGCTGCGGGTCCCGCTGGCCCCGCGGGCCAAGGAGGTCTTCGCCCTGGCCGTGCGCGAAGGCGTGGCCCTGGGGCAGCACCGGGTGGGGCCGGGCCACCTCCTCTTGGGCATCATCGACGAGGGCGAGGGGCTGGGGGCGAAGGTCCTGGTCGAGCTGGGCGTCGACCTGCCCGGCCTGCGGTCGACCGTCCTGGAGATGCTCAGGACGGCCGACGGGCCACGCACTCCAGGTGGGCCCCGAAGCGGCTGAGGCGGGGCGGTAGGCGGGCCTCGGCCGCGGCCAGGGCGTGCCAGGCCCGCCGGTCCAGCCCCCCGGCCCCCGGGAGGGCCCACGCCCCGAACGACACCAGGCTGTGCTGGCGGCGCTCGACCACGTCGAGGCCGGCGGCGGACACGTCGGCCAGCAGACTGGCGGCGGTGAAGCGGGCGTGGATGCCGACGCCGTCCCACGAGGCGTGCAGCCGCCGACCGAGGCGTAGCAGCGGGTTGTCCTCTACCGACTCGGCCAGCACCAGCACCCCCCCGGGCCGCAGCACCCGGCGGACCTCGGCCAGAACCCGCTCGGGCTGGGGCAGGTGGTGGAGGACGTGCAGGCACCAGACCAGGCCGACGCTGGCGTCGGCCAGGGGCAGCCGGGCCCCGTCGCCGCACACTACCGGCCCGAAGCGGGCGGCCTGCGCCGCCCGCAGGGGGTCGTGCTCCACCCCGACGGCGGCCATGCCCCGGACGGCCAGGTGCTCCATCCAGTACCCCCGGCCACAGCCCAGGTCGAGCACGGGACCGTCACCGGCCAGCCGGTCCAGCCGCTCCTCGAGCCAGGGGTTGAGGGGCCTGGTCACGGGGCTTCCGCCCCGTGATTGCTCATGGACCGGCCTCCCGGGCCGGCTGCCCGGCCGACAGCACGGTGACCATGTACAGGGCCAGGTCGGGCAGCCGCGCCGTCAGCCGGTCGTCGACGGCGGAGATGCGGTCGAGCGCCCGGCCCGGGCCGAAGCCGAGCAGGCGCCGGGGGGCGGCCAGGCGGGTGGCCAGGACGAGCTCGTAGGGCAGCCACCCGAACTCGCGGGTGCTGCGCACCCGCCCGCCGGCGGCGGCCATGGCCGTCGCCGTGCGCCGGTAGCCCCGGAACTGGTAGCGCTCCTGGCGGAACCACATGAGGTTGACCCAGTGCACCGGGCACCACATGCGGGGCTCCACGATCACCACCCGGCCGTCGGCGCCCACCGCGGCCAGGGCGGCCCGGAGGAACGCCACCGGATCGGCGAGGTGGTGGATGAGGTTCTTGGCCCACAGGAGGTCGACGCTCCCCGACGCCAGGGCGGACACCACCTCGACCGCCTCCCCGTGGACGAACCGGCCCTTTACCGCGGCCCGGGCCAGGTCGATCCCCGCCGCGCTCAGGTCGGTGCCGGTGTAGTCGAGGGCCAGGCCCCGGCGGGCGGCCACCCGCTGCACGCCCGACGCCAGGAGCCCCTCGCCGCAGCCCGCCTCCAGCGCCCGCACCGGAGCGGCCGGGTCGGCCACCCCGTCGAGGACCAGCGCCGCCAGCCGGTCGTAGAAGGACCGCAGGAGCGGGTGGGCCAGTTGGTCGCGGACGGCGGCGGCCATCTTCGGGTAGTGGTCGTCGTAGGCGGCCCGCTGGTACTCGACCTGGTCGGCCATCAGGGCGCCCCGACCCCCACCCGCGTCGCCCGCACCACCATCACATCCTTGCGGAAGGGGACGAGGTCGTACACGGCGAACCCGGCCCGCAGGGCCAGGTCCAGGGGCCGGGGCCGCCGGTCGGAGCGCACCGCCTGCCACCAGCTGGAGCTGAACCGGCCCTCGCCGTACCCGTCCAGGCGGAACCCGTTGGCGGCCAGCGCCTCGGCCAGGGCCCGGCGGGTGAAGAGGTGGACGTGCCCGGACGCCCGCTGCTCCCCGAACGGGCTGCCGTAGCGCCGCCGGGTCGAGCACTCCACCCCCGGGGGTTGCACGCCGAGCAGGAGCGAGCCGATGACCAGCAACGAGTCCAGCCGGGGCGTGGAGAGGACCAGCGTGCCGCCGGGGACCAGCAGCCGGTGGACCTCGGCCAGCAGGGCGTCCGGGTCGAGGATGTGCTCGATGGTCTCCAGGCTGACGACCACGTCGAAGGAGCCGTCGCGGAAGGGCAGCGGGCCGGGGAGGCGGGCGGTCACCCGCTCGACCCGGCGGGGCCGGGGCGCCAGCGGCTCGGGAGCACCCACGTCGACCGCGACCGCGGTGGTCGCCCCGGTCGCCGTGGCCAGCCGGGCGGCCAGGTAGCCGTCGCCCGCCCCCAGGTCGAGCAGGCGGCGGGCGCCACGGGGCAGCAGGTCGAGGGCGACCCGCACGCGGTGGTCGAGGACCACCGAGCCCCGGCCCCGCCGGTAGCCCCGGTAGCGGGGGTCCGCGCCCGACCACTCCCCGGGTGGCTGGACGGTCAAGGCGCCGATCGTAAACGCCGGGCACGGTGCTGGAAGACTGACGCCGCCATGGCCCTCGACTTTCCCATCCGGATCCGGGAACCGGGCCAGGTCGAACGGGTCCGCCAGGTCGACCTGCGGGCGCCGGTCGCCGCCCAACCGGCGGCCGTGGCCTGGCTCCACCGGCACCGCTGGGCCCTGGTCGTCGGGGTGTTCGCAGTGTTCGTCCTCGGCTTCTCCAGGGCCTGGACCGGCGGCGCTCTCGTCCTCGACGGGCCGGGCACGTCCCTGTACGTCCGCCTGATCCTGGACCACCTGAGCGCCGACCACACCGTCCCGTACTGGCTGCCCGACCTGTGGGCCGGTGCGCCCATCTGGGCGGTCACCCCGACCCTCCCGCTGTTCCTCCTGGTACCCATCGCCACCGCCCTGGGCCCGGCCATCGCGGTCAAGCTGGGCATCCTCGGCCTGCAGATCTTCGGCGCCGCGGGGGCGTTCGTCCTGGCCCGAACGCTGTGGCGGAACATGGCCGCGGCCGTGGTCGCCGGCATCCTGTTCGGCCTCCAGCCCATCCTCATCTCCCACGGCGCCCTCGCCGGCTCGTTCGGCACCGTCGGCGTGATGGCCGCCGCACCCTGGCTGGCGTGGACGCTGCGGCGGGGGCTGCGGGGCGACGGGCCGGGCTATGTCGCCCTGGCCGGGCTGTTCGCCGGCTTCGCCGTGCTCATGCAGGCCGAGTACGCCATCGGCCTGGCCCTGCTCTGCGCCTGCCTGGTGGTGGTGGAGGCGGGACGGGTGGGCACGGGCCGCAACCCCGCCTCGCCCCTCCAGCTGCTCGGGCGGGTCGTGGCCGTGGTGGGCATCGGGCTCGGGTCGACCGCCTACTGGCTCCTGCCGTTCGCCAAGCTGGGCAAGTCGTTCGTCCTGTCCCCGCCCGAGCTGGTCCAGGGCGAGCTGCTCAACGGCAGCGGGGCGCGGGTGGGGCGGGAGATCGGCGTCTTCTTCGACCGGGCCCACGGCCTGACGGGGGCGGTGGGCTACAGCCGCGACGGGCTCCTCCCCCTGTTCTTCCACCTCGGCTGGGCCTGCCTGGCCCTGAGCCTGGTCAGCGTTGCCGCGCTGCCCCGCAAGGACCGCGACGGCACCCTCACCGCCATCCTGCTCTCCTCCGCCCTCGGCATCTGGCTGGCCACCGGGGCGGTGCCGCTGGCGTCGAGCGGGCCGGCGGCCCGGGGCCAGTGGCTGGCCTTTGGCGTGGCCGGGCTGGTCGCCGGGGTGCTGCTCGGCACCCTGCTGCGCCCCCTGCGCCTGGGCCGGGCCGCCCCCGTGTTCCTGTTCGCCGCCGTGGTCTTCCTGGCCGTCGTCCCGTACCTGACCCCGTTCGTGACCCTGCAGAAGGTCTTCCCCCTGTTCTCCAGCCTGCGCTTCCCCCGCTTCTACGCCGTGGCCCCCCTAGGCCTGGCCCTTGGCGCGGCCTACCCGGTGGTCCTGGTCCAGGAGTGGGCCGAGCTGCACCGGGCCCGGTCGTCGCCGGCCACCCTGGCCCCCGCCCTGGCCGGCGCGGTGGCGCTGACCATCGTCGGCCTGTTCCTGGTCGACATCTGGCCCTACCGGACCTTCTACCGGATCCGCCCGCCGGCCTCCGCCGCCGCCTACCGCCAGGTGGCGACGAGCCTGGCCGGCGCCCCGGGCCAGTTCCGCCTGGCCCCCACCCAGATCGAGCCCACGGCCGTCGACCGGCTGCTCGACACCGGCCGGCCCCTCACCATCGGCTGGCCCCACTTCGTGGCCGGCAAGCAGATCTGGCGGCTGACCGCCGAGCCCTTCCTCGCCCCCAACGCCTACCGGGAACGGGCGTACGCCCTGTCGGCCACCGGCTTCCAGGTCGCCGAGCGCTACACGGGCAAGGGCACCTCCACCGAGGCCGTGCCCGCCATCGACCTGGCCCCGAACCCGGCGGCCCTGCCCATGGTCCGGGCCTACAACCACACGGTGACCATGGCCAGCACGGACGTCACGCCCGAGCTGGCCGTCGGCCTGGCCCCCCGCAACGTCGGCGTGGTGACCGCCTCGACCGCCGCCTCGCCCGCCCTGAAGGCCACCACCGTGGTCGACGTCCGCTCGCCCCACCCGTGCGCCGAGCCGTCGCTGGCCGGGATCGACCCGGCCCTGGCCAGCCAGCTCGGCGTGGCCTGCGGGCTGCACGCCTGGATCAGCACCCTGTTCGCAGGAGTCGACCTGCTGAACATCCAACCCGGGGTGGGCGCGGTGTTCCGGGCCGGCGCCGATCGCCTCCAGGGCGTCTCCGTCTACCTCGACCGGGTGCCCGACCGGGCCGAGCTGGCCCTCTACGAGGTGGTGCCGGGGACGTCCACCTTGCTGGGTCGGGAGCTGGCCCGGGGCAAGGCGGTGGGGGCGGACGAGAACGGGCTGACCGCCTTCACCTTCGACGCCATCACCGGCTCGGCCGGCAAGCAGTACGCCTTCATCCTCACCTGCCCGGGCTGCGCCGAGGACCGGGTGCCCCGGCTGGTCGCGGGCCACTCGGTCGACCAGCCCGGCGACCTGCTCGACGGCGGCACCCTCCACCTCGACCGGGCGGCGGCCTTCGCCCCCGTCTACGACCCCGTCGCCGCCGACCCGCCGAGCACCACCACCGTCGCCCCCAGCAGCTCGGGACCGGGCCACTGGCGCATCCGGGTGAGCGGGACCGAACCCGCCCTGGTCGTGGTGGCCGAGGCCTGGTTCCCGGGGTGGGAGGCGGAGGTCGACGGGCACAGGGCACCGGTCCTGCAGGCCGACGGCGCCTTCCTCGGGGTCCCGGTCGACGCCGGCACCCACGTCGTGACCCTGCGCTACCGGCGCCCGGCCGCGGCCCTGGCCGGGCGGGCCATCACCGCCGGGACCCTGCTCAGCCTCGCCGTCCTGGCCCTGCGCCGTCGCCGGGCGGCCGGCCTTCCCCTCCGCCCGGTGGCCGCCGCCGAAGCGGCCGCCGCCCGCCGGCAGCGCCTGGCTCCGCCCCCGCCCGCCGCCGCCCCGCCCCGGCCCCGGATCCGTCCCCGGCCGAAGTACGCCCCACCCGGCGCCACGTTGCCCCCTGACCCGCGGCCGGCGCCGCCTCCGTCGCCCGCCCGCCCTGCCCGGATCCGTCCCCGGCCGAAGTTCGCCCCGCCCGACGCCGCGTTCCCGCCGCCGGCCCCGGGCCGTCCCCGCCCGAAGGTCGCCCCGCCCGCCGCCCCGGCCCCATCCCCAGGGCGGCGGCCGCCTCCGTCGCCGGTGACCGACGACGAGGCGGAGTGGGACCTGGTGGTCCGGCCGCCGGCCGACGCTCCTCGGCCTCCCGCCCCGCCGGCCGACGACGGCGATCCGGGGCCGCCGCCGGCGCCTCGGCGGCCCGGGACGGTGCGCTGGCCACCCGAGCCCGACTGAGGCGCAGGGCCAGGACCAGCCCGGCCAACCCGGCCAGGCCGAAGGCGGCGCCCACCCACGGCGGCCCGGTGCCCGATCCGTCGTCCTCGGCGTGGGCCGTGGGGACGCCGATGCTGGCCGGCGGCGCCGAACCGGCACGGTCGAGGGCCACGTCGAGCGAGGCGACCCCGCGGACCATCGACCCCGGCGCGCCCCCACACGCCACCACCACGAAGGTGGTGCGGTCGCCCGTCAGCCGCGACACGTCGACCTGCAACGACCAGTCGAGGGCGGTCTGGGCCGGTTGGAACAGCTGGAAGTCCTTCAGCGACTCGCCCACGAACAGCTCGACCCGGCTGAACGGGGTGGGCGCCGACGCCCGCCCCTTCACCGTCACGACCCCCCGGACCGTGGTGGCGGCGGCCGGGGCGGTGATGGTGACCGTCCCGGCGTCAGCTTCCGTGGTGGGGCAGGTGTTGGGAAAGGCGGCGGCCGGCCCGGCGCCGAGGGCGACCGACCCGAGGAGCAGGACGGCCCCCAGCAGCGCCCGCCCCGCCAGTCGAGGACCTACGGGTTGGGCCCGGGGGCGGGCTCGCCGCCGTCGTCGTCCCCGATGAACCCCTTGGCCGCCTCGGCGCCCTTGTCGATCTTGTCGGCGTACCTGCCGCCCGTCTTGTCGTCGACCACGTCGGCCACCTTGTCGATGGCGTCGCCGACCTGGTCGGCGTGCTCCTCGGCCAGCTTCTTGGCCTTGTCGAACAGGCCCACCTAGGCGACGCTGCCTTTCAACCGACACTGCCTTCCATGTTCAGCTCGATCAGCCGCGACCACTCCACCGCGTACTCCATGGGCAGGGTGCGGGTCACCGGCTCGATGAAGCCGTTGACGATCATGCTCATGGCCTGGGTCTCGCTCAGGCCCCGGCTCATCAGGTAGAAGAGCTGGTCCTCGCCCACCTTGGAGACGGTGGCCTCGTGGCCGATGTTGGCGTCCCGCTCGCCGATCTCCATGTACGGGTACGTGTCGGAGCGGCTGTCCTCGTCGAGGATCAGGGCGTCGCACCGGACGTGGCTCTTGCAGCCCTTGGCCCCCTCCTCCACCCGGACCAGGCCGCGGTACGAGGTGCGGCCGCCGTCCTTGCAGATGGACTTGGAGATGATCTGGCTCGTGGTTTCGGGGGCGGCGTGGACCATCTTGGCCCCGGCGTCCTGGTGCATGCCGGCGCCGGCGTAGGCCACGGACAGGACTTCACCGCTGGCCTTGGGGCCCATCAGGTACACCGACGGGTACTTCATGGTCAGCCGGCTGCCGATGTTCCCGTCGATCCACTCCACCCGGGACTCGGTCTCGGCCCGGGCCCGCTTGGTGACCAGGTTGTAGACGTTGGTCGACCAGTTCTGGATGGTGGTGTAGGTGATGTGGGCGCTGGGCTTGGCGATCAGCTCGACCACGGCCGAGTGCAGCGAGTCCGAGGTGTACACGGGGGCCGAGCAGCCCTCGATGTAGTGGACCGTCGAGCCCTCGTCGGCGATGATCAGCGTCCGCTCGAACTGGCCCATGTTCTCGGCGTTGATCCGGAAGTAGGCCTGCAGGGGCATGTCGACCTCGACGCCCGGCGGCACGTAGATGAACGACCCGCCCGACCACACGGCCGAGTTCAGGGCCGCGAACTTGTTGTCGCCCGGGGGGATGACCGTTCCGAAGTGCTCCTTGAGGATCTCCGGGTGCTCGCGCAGGGCGGTGTCCATGTCCATGAACAGGACGCCCATGGCCTCGAGGTCCTCGCGGTTGCGGTGGTACACGACCTCGGACTCGTACTGGGCGGTAACGCCGGCCAGGTACTTGCGCTCGGCCTCGGGGATGCCCAGCTTCTCGTAGGTCTCCTTGACCGAGTCGGGCAGCTGGTCCCAGGAGCTGACCTGCTGGTCGGTGGGCTTGATGTAATAGAAGATGTCCTGGAAGTCCAGGTCCGGCATGTTGACCGCGAACCACGGGGCCATGGGCTTGCGCTCGAACGTGCGCAGGGCCCGCAGCCGGAACTGGCGCATCCACTCGGGCTCGCCCTTCATCCACGACATCTCGTTGACGATGTCCTCGTTCAGGCCCTTCTTGGGCTTGAAGACGTAGTCCTCGACGTCGTGCCAGCCGAGCTTGTACCTGCCGAGATCCAGTTCGGTCGTAGCCATCAGCGCACCAACTTCCAGAGGGAGCGAATTTCTCCTACGTAGATAGTAACAAACCCCCTGCCCTGGATCATCCGCGGGACCGGGCCCGGGCCCGGGCCCGGCTCGCGGCATGCTCCACCAGCTGGCGGAACAGCCCTTGCTGCTCGGGCCAGTCCTCGAGCAGCTCGGGGTGCCACTGGACGGCGACCACGTGGGGGCTCCCGGGGACCTCGATGGCCTCGATGGTGTCGTCCTCGGCCCAGGCCACCGCCCGGGTCCCGGGGGCGGCGACGTCCACCGCTTGGTGGTGGATGGAGTTGACCTCCACCTCGGTGGCCCCCAGGGCCTCGGCCAGGTGGCTGTCCGGCTCGATCTTGACCCGGTGCACGCCCTCCCGCCACCGGTCGGCCAGGTCGTGCTGCTGGCCGGTGGCATGGGGGACGTGCTGGACCAGCGACCCGCCCATGGCCACGTTCAGCACCTGCATGCCCCGGCAGGTGGCCAGCAGGGGCAGGTCGGCCTCGATGGCGGCCTCGATGAGGCGGATCTCGAAGGCGTCGCGCAGCGGGTCGACGTTGTGGGTCTCGGCGATCGGGCGGGCGCCGTACCGGGACGGCTGGACGTCGCCCCCGCCGGTCAGCAGGACGCCGTCGACCGCGGGCAGGAGGTGCTCGACGGCGTCCGGGTCGAGGACGGGCAGGATGACCGGCACCCCTCCGGCCCGCTCCACCCCCTCCACGTAGAACCGGCTGGACGTGTGCAGCAGGGCCATGCCCGTGGCCGTCTGGACCATGCGGGGGTGGGCGGAGATCCCGATGACCGGCTTCACAGGGGCCAAATCCTACGACCGGAACAGCTCGGAGACGAAGCCGGCCAGCGCGTCGGCGGCTCCCGGCGACCCGTCGGACACGAACACCGCGGCCCGGCCACCGGGCAGGCTGGCGGCCAACCGGCCCAGGGGTTCGCCGTCGGGCCCGACCAGCACGACCGTCGCCCCCTTGGCCGCCATGGCCCGGGCCAGTTCCTCGCCGCCGGCCCACCCGGCCGGGACGATCACCACCCTGCCCGTCAGCTCCATCCGACCAGTTCACACGACGGGGAATGCCGACCGGCCAGGTCGGGTTTAGGATGTCGACATGAGCTCGCCCGCCCCTATCGACCCTCGGGGGCCCCGGTTCAACCAGGCCGTGCTGGCCGTGGCCCTGCTGAGCGGCTTCCTCTTCGACTGGCGCCCGGTGGTGCCGGTGTTCGCCCTGGTCCTGCTGGCCGGCGCCGCCCTCGGCCCCCGGTACGGCCCCTTCCTGGCCCTCTACGCCCGGGCCATCCGCCCCCGCCTGGCCCCGCCGGCCGAGCTCGAGGATCCGCGCCCGCCCCGCTTCGCCTCGACGGTCGGCGTGGTGTTCCTGGGCGCCGCCACCCTGGCCTTCGTCGCCGGCCATGCGGGCATCGCCTGGGGTCTGGCCCTGATCGTCGCCTCGCTGGCCGCCCTGTCCGCCACCACCGGCATCTGCGTCGGGTGCGAGATCTACCTGCTGGCCGCCCGCCGCCGCCGGCCCGGCCCGGTCACCGGGTAGCCGTGTTCCTCGCCCGCGCCGTCGTCGTCGTCGTCCTGCTGTTCGCCGTGGCCCTGGTCACCCGGCTCTACCGCCAGTGGCGGGAGGGGGTCCGCACCGACCGGCCCGACCACCCCGCCGTCCCCGCCTCGTTGCTGGCCGGGGCCGAGCGCACGTGGGTCCTGTTCACCACGCCCTACTGCGCCACGTGCGGGCCGGTGGAGGCCCGCCTGCGCGCCCTCGACCCCACGGCCCGGGTGGTCAAGGTCGACGCCACCCGCGAGCCCCACCTGGCCGACGCCTTCTCGATCCGCTCCGCCCCCACCGCCCTGCTGGCCGACGCCGCCGGCCGGGTCCAGGAACGCCTGGTGGGGGCCGACGCCGTCGAGGACTACGTCATCGCCCTGCGGTAGCGCACCGTCAGGTGCGCAGCCCCCAGTAGGGGCGACGGCCGGCGGGGATGTCGGCCCGGAGCGGGTTCTTCTTGTCCCGGTCGGACAGGATGGGATCGGCGACCCGCCAGTTCGCGGCCAGCGCCGGATCGTCCCAGGCCACGCCCAGCTCGTCCTCGGGGTTGTAGTACTGGTCGACCATGTAGGTGATGGTCAGGTCGGTGAGGGCGGCGAACCCGTGGGCCACCCCCGGGGGGATGAACACGCCCCGGCCGTCGGCCTCGCCGATCTCCAGGTGCAGGGTGGCCCCGTCGGTGGGCGAGCCCTCGCGCAGGTCGTGGAGGACGACGAGCGAGTCGCCCTTGGTGAAGTACCAGTAGTCGGCCTGGTGGAGGTGGTAGTGCAGGCCCACGACCGTTCCCGCCGACTTGTCCGACCGGTTGCCCTGCACCATCTCCCGCCCGCGGGGGAACCACGACCGGCGGTAGCTCTCGACGAAGCGGCCCCGGGAGTCGCCGAAGGACGTGGGCTCGACGACGAAGACGTCCTTGATGACGTCGGACTCGGTCACGGTGGCGAAGCTCATGGTTCGAAGCGACCGTAGCCGCCCCGGTAGAACACCAGCGGGCGACCCTCGTGGAGCAGGTCCAGCTCCCGCACCCGGCCGACGACGATGCGGTGGTCGCCGGCCTCGTGCTCGGCCTCGACGGTGCAGTCGACCCAGGCCAGCACGTCGGCCAGGATGGGCGCCCCCGACGGGGCCGGCTTCCAGCCCAGCCCGGAGAAGCGGTCGACGCCGTGGCTGGCGAACACGCGGGACACGGCCTCCTGGTCCTCGGCCAGGATGTTGACGCAGAAGGCCCCGGTGGAGCGCACGGTCGGCCAGGTGGCCGACGTGACCCCGACGCAGAACGCCACCAGCGCCGGCTCCAGCGACACCGAGGTGAAGGAGTTCACGGCCAGGCCCACCGGTCGCCGGTCCGTGGTCATGGACGTCACCACGGTCACGCCGGTGGCGAAGTGGCCGAGCACCTGGCGGAAGCGGGCCTCGTCGATGCCGCCGGGGGCGCTGGAGGTTCCGGGGAGGTCGATGGGGTGAGGCTACGCGGAGCTGGGCGACGGGGCAGACTGACCGGTCAGGTGCGACGAAGGGGGAACGGCCATGCCGAGCTACGTGCTGGTGTTCAAGGGCGGCAGCGTGCCCGAGTCCGAGGAGGAGCAGAAGTCGGTCATGGCCGCCTGGGGGGCGTGGTTCGGCGGCCTGGGCCCGGCGGTCGTCGACGGGGGCAACCCGTTCGGCGCCTCGGCCACCATCGCCGGCGACGGGACGGTCAGCGACGGCGCCGCGTCGGCGCTCACCGGCTACGCCATCCTGAGCGCCGACTCCCTGGCTGCGGCCACCGAGATGTCCAAGACCTGCCCGATCCTGGCCGACGGCGCCGGCAGCATCGAGATCTACGAGACCTTCGCCGTCATGTAGGTCAGGGCAGGTGGAGCCGGTCGTCGACCTCGACGGCCAGGCCCTCCGCCACCAGGGCGGACGCCATGCGGGCGGCCCGATCCGGATCGTCGGGCCAGCCCGCCGCCGCGGCCACGTCGCCCAGGGCGACCGGGCCCGACCGCAGGGCGTCGACCAGCCGACCCCGGCCCTGGCGGTCCGAGCCGGCGAACCGGGACTGGCGACCGGCCGGCGCGGCCGGGTCCGGCGGGGGCCGGCCCGCCGCGGCCCAGGCGCAGGCGTGGAGCAGCGGGCACCGGTCGCACGCGGGGGCGACGCGGGTGCAGACCGTCGCCCCCAGGTCGACCATGGCCTGGTTCCACGCCCAGCCCCGCCCGGGCGGGACCACGGCGTCGGCCAGCGCCTGCGCCTCCACGCCGGCCACCGGCCGCCCGGCCACCGCCCGGGCGAGGACCCGGGCGGTGTTGACCTCGACCACGCCCACGTCGGCCTCGAAGGCGAAGGCCAGGACGGCCCGGGCCGTGTAGGGGCCGACGCCGGGCAGGGCCAGGAGGTCGGCGAGCGTCCCGGGCACCACGCCCCCGTGGCGGTCGACCACCGCGGTCGCCGCCCGGTGCAGGCCCACGGCCCGGCGGTTGTAGCCCAGCCCGGCCCACGCCCGCACCACCTCGGCCACCGGCACCGCCGCCGTGGCCGCCGCCGTCGGGAACCGCTCCATGAACGCCCGGTACTTGGGGACGACCCGGGGCACCTGCGTCTGCTGGAGCATGGCCTCGCTGACCAGCACGGCCCAGGGGTCGCGGGTGTGCCGCCACGGGAGATCGCGCCCGGACACCGCGGCCCATGCCATCAGGGTTTCCTGCATGGCCTCCAAGCGGGGTGAGCGTAACGTCGCCGCCATGATCGAGCTCGGCCTGCGCAACGACGTCTACCGCCGGCCGCTGATGACCGCCCTCGACCGGCTGGGCCTGCGCGAGGGGTGGCGGTGCGTCGACGTGGGGGCCGGCGGCGGGGACGTGAGCGTGGCCCTGGCCGAGGTGGTCGGGCGCGACGGTCGCATCTACGCGGTCGACAGCGACCCCCACGCCCGGGACGTCGTGGCCGAGGCCGCCGCCGCCTCCACCCAGGTCGTCGCCATCACCCAGGCCGGCGAGGAGCTGCTCCTGCCCGAACCGGTCGACCTGGCCTTCTGCCGGTTCCTGCTGCTCCACGTCCACGACCCGCTGGTGGTCCTGACCCGCATGGGCCGGGCCGTGCGTCCCCGGGGCTGGGTGGTCGCCCAGGAGCCCATCACCTCGGCCGGGCGCATCGACGGCCGGCCCCTGTCCATGCCCGGCGCCGCCCACCCCGACATCGGGGCCCTGCTCCCCGCCCTGGCCCGCCAGGCCGGGCTCGACGTGGTCGACGCCTGGGCCGAGGCGCCGGCCGGCGCCGGTCCCGGGCCGGTGGCCGACTACCTGGCCCAGCTGACCGGGGTCGACCCGGGCGACGACCCCGTCGTGCTGCCCCCGCTCGTCACCGTGGTCGCCCGCCGCCCCGGCTGACCCCTTGGCGCCTATCGCTCCACGGTGAGCTTGCGCAGGTAGAACCAGTACGTCCGCCAGCGCACCACCCGGCGGACGGGCAGGCCGACCAGGTGCCAGAACATCCGCCACGTCTCGCGGTAGCCCCGGACGAGCCCGAGCTTGTCCCGCTTGGTCCGGTGGGTCACCCCGGGCAGGATGCGGGCCGTGGTCGAGAGGTGGGACTCGGCCACCACCTCGTTGATCATGATCTCGATGGCGTAGCCCCGGCGCTTGCCCGCGGGCACCACGTCCCAGACCCAACGGGGGATGACCCGTTCGCCCGTGGTGGGGGGCAGGCGGAGCACGAGGGGGTTCAGGATCCCGTAGTCGAACCAGCCGAGCGACATGTCGGCCCGGCCCTCGATGAACGGCCGGCACACGTCGTCGAGGTGGGCGGCAGTGAGGTGCAGGCAGTCGGCGTCGCAGAACAGGATGGCCTCGGCGTCGGTGGCCGCCACCCCGGCCTCCATGGCCTTGGCCTTCGACCCCCCCGGCCCGTCCCGCCGGACGACCTTGGCCCCGGCGGCCAGCGCCCGTTCCGCCGTCCCGTCGGTCGACCCGTCGTCGACCACGATCACATCGCGCACGTACCGGCAGCCGACGGCGGCGGCCACCACGGCGGCCACCGTGGACACCTCGTTGCGGGCGGGGATGACTGCGTCGATCCTCACGGACCGCCGATGCTAAGGGCGGATCCTGGCCGCGCCCGCCGAGGTGCCGCCGATTTCTTGCCCGCGGAGCGAACCGGCGGCCGGGCGCCCACGTAGAGGGAGCCGACACACCCGTCACCCGTGCTCACCAAAGGAGATCACCGAGATGCGTCGCTTCCGTTTCGCCCGCTTCACCGCCGCGGCCGCCGTCGCCGCCCTGGCCGTGCTGGCCTCCCCCGCCGGCGCGCTGCCGATCAACGACGACCCCCCGGACCCACCCGACCGCGCCGACCTCCGGGTCAGCGCCCTGACCGTTTCCGCCGTCGGCTCGGACTGGTCGATCGGCTACACGGTCGTCAACTCGGGCACGCTGGGAGCGGCGGCCTCGACCGTCGCCTTCAACGGTGGCCCCGGCCTCACCGCCACCCGCAGTGTCACCTCCCTCGCCGCCGGGGCCAGTCGGGCCGGGACGTTGACGATGCCCCGCACCGCCGACTGCTTCGTGGCCATGTCCGCCACCGCCGACTCCGCCCGAGTGGTGACGGAGAGCAACGAGACCAACAACACCCGCTCGACCGTGGCCGCCCTCCCCGGCTGCCCGGCCCGCTACAAGGTGTCCGTCACCAGCTTCACCGCCCTGGACGAGAGCGGGATCGACTGGACGGGATCCGACGAGCCGTACTGGATCTTCAGCGACGTCGGGACGGCGGGCACCGCCACCAGCCGGGCCAGCCAGGTGTTCGGCGACATTGACACCGGCGACACCCAGTACTTCGGCGTCGCCGACAGCTGCCTGTGGGGGTGCGGAGGCACCGGGTCCCCGGCTCCGTTCGGCATCGGCCTCAGCATCCAGCTGTGGGAGAAGGACCTGGGCCACGTCGACCAGACCCTGTACGACACCGCCTCGTTCTTCCAGCAGGCCGGGCCCATCCTCACCGCCGGCGGCGCGCCGGCATGGGTCGGCACCGCCACCACCACCATGGGCAAGGCCATGGACTTCATCCTGGGCTGGGCTGACGACGACCTGCTCGGCACCAACACCTACGCCTTCGACGCCGCCGGCCTGGCCGCCGCCCTGCCGAACCGGGGCACGTCCTTCACCGACACCCGGCTGTACCAAAGCTCGGACGCCAAGTACAGCCTCACCATGGTCGTGAGCCGGATCGTCTGATCGCCGCCCTCACCGGACCGTTTGGTCAATCCGCGGCCCTCTGCGACCCCCCATTGACCAAACGGCCGGCGGCGGGCGCTAGCCGAGCGCCTCGCCCAGCCAGGTCATGGCGAAGCGGTCGGCCAGCTCGCTCGCCTCCCGGGCCGCCTCGGCCGCGTGGCGGCGGTCGCTCCGGCGTCCCCGACCGGTGAGGATGGTCGACTCCTCGTACCGGGCCCGGGCGACCAGAGGCAAGGCGCCGGCCCGCCGGTGGGCGGCCACCGCGAGCTGGATGTACCGGGCGGCGTCGTCCCAGCGACCGTTGGCTGCGGCACACAGGGCGCAGGCCCGGGCCGCCGAACCCCGCCAGGCCAGTCCCCGGCCGACGACCACCGACTGGGTGGCGAGGGGATCGAGCAGCGGCCCGACGGCGCCGGCGACGCGAGCGTCGCCCAGCGTCCAGGCCACCTCGGCCAGGGCGACCAGGGGATGCAGCCGCTCCGGGTCCCGACTGATCGTGCCCAGCCCGCGGCCGGCGACCCGGCGCAGCTCCTCGGCCGCCAGCTCGTCCTGCCCGGCCCGGGCCAGGGCCAGGGCGGCCATGGCCCGCGCCGCGTAGGCCGTGCCGCCGGCGGCGGCCAGGACGTCGCACTCGTCGGCCACGGTCACCAACTCCTCGGCGGTGCCCCACTCCAGGGCCGACTCCCAGCGCTGGACCAGGAACGAGGCCATGGTCCCGGGGTCACCGGCCTTTCCCCCCAGCGCCAGCGCCTCCTCGGACGCGGCACCGGCTACGGCGGGACGGCCGTCGACCAGGGCTCGCATGGCCGCCCAGGTGGCGACGTCGTAGGCCAGCGCCGGCCGGTCCAGGCGGGCGACGAGGGCGGCGTGGGCCGAACGCTCGAACTCGGCGTCGGCCAGGCGGCCCAGCTCGAGCAGGGCCAGGAACCGCCGGCCCCGGGCCTCGGCCACCTGGTTCTCGTCGCCGGTGTCCACGGCCATGGCCACCATGGCGTCGGCCGCCACCAGCCGGTCGGCACTTCGCTCGGGCCCGGCCAGGGCGGCATAGCGGGCGCGGAGGAGAGCGAACCCGTCGCCCGGGCGGCGGGGGGCGCGAGCGACGGGGGCGGGCGGGGGCGTGGTGGGGGCCGGCTCGGGCTCGGGCGGGCGGACGACACCGTCCAGCACGTCGTAGAGCTCGCCCGAAGCGAAGTCGACCCTGGCCACGACGGGCGCCGCGGGGGCGGTGGGCGCCACGGCGGGGGCCTGGCCCAGCATGGCCCGGGCCTCGACGGCCAGGCTCTCCAGCACCGGGTCGGCCCCCCAGACGGCGGCGACCTGCCCGAGGGCGAGGGCGGCCCGGGCCAGGCGGGCGCCGTCGCGGGCGCGCCGGGCCACGCCGGCCGCCTCCAGGAAGGCCTGGCGGGCTCGCGCCGTCTCCCCGGCCAGGCGCTGGGCCTCCCCCAGGGACAGCAGGAGGTCGGCCCGGGTGGCGGGCGGGGCGGTGGCGGCCGCGGCCAGGGCGTGGCCGTAGTGGACCTCGGCCTGCTCCCAGGCCAGCAGCTCCATGGCCCGGTCTCCCGCTCGCGTCGAGTGCCGCACCACGGCGGCGGAGGCGCCCACGGGCGCCGCGGCCCGGAAATGCCAGGCCAGGAGGGCGGGCGGGGCCTGGGGATCGGCCTCCTCCAGGGCCCGGGCCAGCCGGCGGTGGAGGCGGATCCGCGTCGACGGCTCGGTCCCCCGCTCCACCGACTCCCGGATCATGTCGTGGACGAAGC
Organism: Acidimicrobiales bacterium; assembly: GCA_035494015.1. GTDB lineage: Bacteria > Actinomycetota > Acidimicrobiia > Acidimicrobiales > AC-14 > CADCTB01. Next base: position 3,879 of record DATJHJ010000161.1, on the reverse strand, counting down.
GCCGCCGGCCCCCGGCGGCGACCTCGGTGACGAGGAACCCGGCGGCTGCCGCCCGGTCGAGGGCGGCGGCGGTCCGATCGGGGCTCAGCTCGGCGGCGGCGGCCACCAGGGCGACCGGGAAGGCGGTGCCGGCGACGGCGGCCATCCGCAGAACCCTCCGGGCCGTGGCCGGAAGGTCGTCGATCCGGCGGGCGACCAGGTCGTCGAGGCGGGCGGGAAGGTCGGCCTGGTCGAGGCGGGGAAGGCGGAGCAGCTCACCCGCCACCACCGGGTTGCCGCCGGACCACCGCCACAGGCGGGCGCCCAGCTCGTCGTCGCCGTAGATACGGGCCAGGTCGACGGCCCCGAGGCCGTCGAGGTTGACCCGGGTCACGCCGGGCAGGTTCAGCAACTCGGCCAAGGGGTGGGCGTGGTCGACGGCGTTGTCCCGGAAGGTGCCGACGATCAGCACCGCGGCCGATGCCGCCGCCTGGGCCAGCCGGCGGATGGCCAGGACGGTCGAGCGGTCGGCGGCGTGGAGGTCGTCGAGCAGGGCCAGGACCGGGGCCCGCCGCGATCGGCGACCCACGTCCTCGACGATGGCGGCGAAGAAGGCGTCCCGGTCCCCGCCGGCCGTGGCCCGCGGAAGGCGCAGCCGGCCGAGGGCCTCGCTCAGGACGGCGTACGGTTCGCCGCCGTCCGCGGGGCAGCTGCCGACCATGACGATCCCGCCCGTGGCCTCGGCCTCGAACGCAAGCTCGGCGGCCAGCCTGGTCTTGCCCACGCCGGCCTCGCCCGCGATCAGCACGACGGCGCCGCGACCGAGGGTGGCCTGCTCCCACATGCCACGCAGCTGCGTCAGCTCCGGCCACCGGCCGGCGAGAGGGGCGGCGGCCGGCGCGAGGCGCTGGAGCGCCTCTGGGAACGTCAGGGCCATCCCTTCGCCTATCGACCGGTTGGGCCCCGGCCTTGAGGGGAAATCAGTCCATGACGCGGGCCACGTCCAGGTTGTGGAACACGGGCGGCTCGTCACAGAGGGCGATCACGGCCTCGGCCAGCGCCGCCGTCTCCTCCAGGTTGTTGTTCTCCATGGCCGCCTCGTACGAGGGGAACTCGACCACGGCCACGTACCGGTTCGGGCGGTCCCGGTCGACGCAGACCCTGGTCGTGCCGGACGTCCGCCGGCCCTCGGTGTCCTTGTGGTACTGGAGCACGAGCGCCTCCATCTCGTCCCAGCGTGACGTCGTGTACTCGATGACCTGGATGAAGGGCATGCTGCTCCTCTGCTCGACGGGTGGCTGGACGGTACTGACTACGGTGGCCGCGTGCCGACCCCCCTCCTGGCCGCGGCCGCCCGCGCCCTGCTCGACGAGCGCCGCCTGCTCTCTCCGGCCGAACTGGCCGGCCTCGCCGCCCTCGCCCCCGAGTCCCTCCCGGCCCTCGCCGCCCTGGCCCACGAGGTCCGCCTGGCGTGGTGCGGGCCGACCGTGGAGGTCGAGGGGATCGTCTCGGCCAAGACCGGCGGCTGCCCCGAGGACTGCGGGTTCTGCAGCCAGTCGGCCCGCTTCGCCTCGCCGGTCAAGGCCGCTCCCCTCCTCGACCTCGACGCCCTCGTGGCCGCCGCCGAAGAGACGGCGGCGGTGGGCGGATCCGAGTTCTGCATCGTGGTGGCCCTGCGGGGGCCGGACGAGCGCACCTTGGCCCGCGTGATCGAGGCCGTCCCCCTGATCCGGGACCGGACCGGCCTGCAGGTGGCGGCCAGCCTCGGCATCCTCACCCCGCAGCAGGCCCGGCGGCTGGCCGACGCCGGTCTGCATCGCTACAACCACAACCTGGAGACGGCCCGCTCGTTCTTCGCCCAGGTGGTCACCACCCACAGCTGGGACGAGCGGGTCGACACCTGCCGGCTGGTGCGGGAGGCGGGGATGGAGCTGTGCTGCGGCGTGCTGCTGGGCATGGGCGAGTCCGACGAGCAGCGGCTGGAGCTGCTGGGCCAGCTGCGGGACGTCGACCCGGCCGAGGTGCCGGTCAACTTCCTCAACCCCCGCCCGGGCACCCCCTTGGCCGGGCGGCCCCTGGTCGAGCCGCTCGACGCCATCCGCTGGATCGCCCTGTTCCGCCTGGCCCTGCCCGGGGTGATCCTGCGCTACGCCGGCGGGCGCGAGGTCACGCTGCGCCAGCTCCAGGCCCTCGGGCTGACCGCGGGGATCAACGCCCTCATCGTCGGCAACTACCTGACCACCCTCGGCCGGGCCCCCCAGGACGACCTCGACCTCCTGGCCGACCTGGGCATGCCGGTGGGGGCGCTGTCGAAGGTGCTTTGAAGCCGTACTGCGTCGGCTGCGGGCGACCGGCGGCGGACTGCCTCGGCGGCCACTCCGACCTCGACCCACCTCGGTTCTGCCCGACATGCGGCCGCCGCCTGTCGGTCCAGGTCTTCCCGACGTCCGTCCGCGCCGCCTGCCCGGACCACGGCCAGCTTCAGATCGCGTCGGTGACGTCGCCCCCGTGAGGGGCCAGGTGGCGGGTCAGGAAGCGGACCGAGAAGGCGATCTCCTCCACCGGCACCGCTGAGTGGTCGCCCGGGTGGGCGTGCAGGCGCTTGTCCAGCGACCCGATGGCGTCGAACAGGTCGAGGACGTCCTTGCGGGGAATAAGCGAGTCGTCCCACTGCTGGATGAACAGCGCCGGGCAGCTGATCGATGCCGCGTCGGCCGCCATGCGATCCCGGGTGGGGCCGACCAGGCCCATGAGCCCGAACACCGCGACCTGGATCCGGGGCTCGGCGGCGACCAGCGGCAGCCCGTGGATCGTCCCCATGGACAGGCCCCAGTACCCGACGGGCCCGTCGCCCACGTCGTCGAGGCCCCGCAGCCCGTCGATCGCCGCCCGCCAGTCGGCGATGACGTCGTCGGTCGACCCCTCCCGCGACCACTCGGCCAGGAAGGCGCCGAACAGCTGGACGTCGTCGACGTGCTCGGGCGCCCGGCGGTCGCCGTGACCGGGGCCGTCGATGGCGGCGGCGGCAAAGCCGTGGTTGGCGGCCAGGGCCCGGCCCAGGGCCAGCAGGTAGTCGACCCGTTTGTGGTGGGTGGCCCCGTGGCCCAGCAGGACGAGCGGGCGCGGCCCGGAGCCCGCCGCCGGCAGCCACAGCACGCCGGGCACCTCCCGCCCGTCGACCTCGACGGCGAAGCCCCGCTCGCGGACCCCCTCCGCGACCACTTCCTCGCTCGTCCAGCGCATGGAAGGACGGTAGCGACCCGCTAGCCTCGCCCCGATGCGCTCCCACGTGGAGGTGCTGGCCCGCGCCGCCCGGGCCGTCCACGGTACGGGCGAGATCGCCGACAAGCTCGACTGGGTCACCGAGCAGGCCCGGGCGATGACCGGGGCCTCGTTCGTGGCCTTCGTGGGGCTGGGCGACCGGGTGGACATGGTGGCGGCCACCGGCGTCCCCGTGGGCGAGATCGACCGCTTCGCCCGGCCGGCGCTGGCCCGGTTGATCAGGCCGGGCGGGGAGGCGAAGATCCTCCGCACCCAGGATCTGGTCCTGGACCGCCGCCACCGCCGGTTCCTCCAGCGCCTGGAGCTGCCCGCCGACGCCAGCTGTCTGGCCGCCGCCGTCATCGGCGGGGCGGGCGGCATCCACGGGGCGCTCCTGCTGGTCCACCCCGTGCCCGACCGGTTCGACGCCACCGACGAGGCCGGCGTCGCCGCCCTCGCCGACCACCTCGGCGTCGCCTTCGACAACTTCGAGACCATGGAGCGCCTGGCCGAGCTCCAGGCCGTCCAGCGCGAGATCGTCCACCAGCTGCAGGAGGCGGTGCAGCCCCCGCCGGTCGACGCCGACGCGGCCGAGCTGGGCGTGCACTACGTGTCGGCCGACCCCAGCTCGCCCACCGG
>DATJHJ010000160.1:0-3775 GCA_035494015.1 Acidimicrobiales bacterium | reverse complement strand
CCTGATCACCACGGGACTTCGGCTCGCGGGGGTGAGGTGCAGCGGACGTCGCCGTTGGGCGCGGCGACCTCGAGCAACCCGTCGGGAAGGAGCTTGGCGTGCCAGCCCGGTTGGTGGAGAACGTGGTGGTGGCGAGCGCAGACAAGGACCAGATTGGCCAGCTCGGTCGGCCCGCCACGGGTGACCCACACGACGTGGTGGCCCTCGCACCAGGTCGAGGACCGGTCGCAGCCGGGGAACCGGCAGTGCTCGTCCCGGATGACCAGGGCGTTCCACAGCTGGGTGGGGATGGTGCGGGTGGCCATGCCGTAGTCCAGGACGGCCGAGCGGCCGGCCATCACCACGCGGTGCACGGCAGCGTCGCAGAACAGCCGGGACACGGTGGCGCCGTCGAGTCCGGGGCCGTCGACCACCCGCCCGCCCCGGCCCGCCTCCAGGTCGTCCCAGTTCACGACGACGTTGACGTGGGGACGGTGGCGGCCGCCGGCCGAGCGGTGCTGGTGGTCGAGGAAGAACCGGCAGACACTGACCAGGGCGTCGGCCCGCTGCGCAGCCCGGCTCCCGGCGGCGTCGTCGCCGGGCATGGCCAGGCGGATGGCCGCCGACACCACGGCCCCGCCCTCGGGGCCCAGCGTGGCGTCGAGCACCCAGCGGTCCTCGATGGTGCGCGACAGGTGCAGCGACTGCTCCGGCTCGTCGGGCTCGCTTGGCTCCGGCCGGGCCCGGATCACCCAGGCGGCCATGGCCCGGCTCACCCCGGCCACGGTCAGGGGGACCAGGTAGGGCACCAGCTCCGCCTCATGGGCGGCGAAGATGCTCACCATCTCGTCGTCGAGCCGGGCCACGATGGCCTCGACCTGGCCGCCGGACAGGGTCCCGTCGGCATACGCCTCGGCGCAGACCGGAAGGGATCGCAGCCGCTTGGCCACGCACCGCAGCCGCTTCGCCGCTCGGGCGGTCATGCGACCGTGGGCCCGCAGCCAGGCCGTCATCGACGCCGACGCGTCATGGCCCCACCAGCCCTGCACCTCGAACGTCCCCGCCGCCTCGGCGATGCGAGCATCCAGCTGGTCACGCAGGGCGATCGCCGCCGCCAGCGAGTCCGGCTCTACCGGGATGTCGAGGTCCCCAATCGCCGCCGCCAGCTCCTCGAACACCTACCAATCGTACATGTGTTCGGCTGACTATGCAAGCATTTCGACGCATTTCGCGCCGCCGGCATTGTGCCAAAACGGAGCTACGCCAGGCCGATCAACATCAGCCCCACCCCGACCGCGACCAGGACCACGGCGGCCGTGTAGCGGGCCACCCATTCCCAGGAGCGGGCTCGCCGCCCGTCGACAGAGCGGACGTCGCGCAGCTCGATGGCCGGGCCGGGGAGGCGGCGGTACCAACCCCGGGCCTCGACCTCCTGGCCCATGAACGCGTCGGCCCGGAACAGGGCGAAGAAGGCGGCGGCGAAGGGGAGGGGCTGGCGGTAGAGCAGGGGGACGAAGCCCGACGGGTCGGTGACGACCAGGTCGGGGGACAGGACGTAGCCGGGCATGCCACGGCCGATGATCCGGCCCTTTACGGTTACGGGGATGCCGGCGACGGGGCCGGCGTCCAGCCGCTCGAGCAGGCCGGCCAGCTCGTCCACCGCCTGGTGGTCGGCCGGGTACCGCACGTGCTGCTTGACGAAGAACAGCAGCCCGGCGATGGCCACGGCGAGGCCCATGCCGAACCGGCTGGAGGGCAGGAGGCCGAACACCACCCCGCCGATCAGCAGGGCCCAGGGGGCGACGGCGATGGCCAGCTCGCGGGCGAAGCGGGCCCGGGCCGACCAGATCTGCTCGGGCGACGCTGCCGCCATCGACCGCAGCATGCTCCACTGCCGGGGGGCGCCGGGCAGGCCGGACTCCTCCAGGGCCTGGATGCGCCGGGCCACCAGCGGGTGCGAGGACAGCTTCTCCAGCGTCGCCCCCCAGGGGTTGGCCACGTCCCAGCGCATGGCGGCCATGGCCCGCTCGGGGTCGATCCCCTGGGCGAAGGCGGCCTGCATGGCCTCGGCGGCGCGGGGCTCGAAGATGCCCATGGCCCGCATGGACTGGGCCCGCCGGGTGCGCCGGGCCAGCGCCGCGGCCTCCCGCTTGCCTTCCTTGCCCGACGCGATCAGGGCGTACGCCTCCTCCTTCTGGGCGCCGCTGGCCTGGCCCATCCCGTAGGCCACCTTGACCAGCGCGGAGGCCAGGGCGTCGCCGTCGGCGGTCGCCTCGCAGGACCAGTGGTCGGCGGCGGTCTCCCGGGCCCGGCTGAGGGCCAGCAGGGTGAGCTGGGAGACGAGGTAGGCGACGTAGGTACCTACGGCTACCGCCCGGGCCTCGCCGCGGTTGCTGCCCCGGGCCACCAGGTAGGCCAGGTACAGGGTCATGGGAATGACGGCGGCGACGGTCATCACCGCGAAGTCCCAGTGCTTCACGTGGCCGACCTCGTGGGCCACGACCGCCTCCAGCTCCCGCTCGTCCAGCCGCTCCAGCAGGCCGCGGGTCACCCACATGCGGGCGTCCCGGGGCGTGCGGCCGAAGGTGAAGGCGTTCGGCGTCCCGTCGTCGACGATCCCCAGCCGGACGAGGGGGACGCCGGCCGCCGCGCACTGCCGGGCGACGATGGCGCCCAGCGGGTGGTCGGTGGCGTACCGGGAACCGTCGTGGGCGATCTCGGTGGCCGGGACCAGCCATTGGATGATGAACGGGTTGACGGCGTACTGGATGCCCAGGATGGCGATGGCGAAGGCCACCGGGAACCACAGGGGCGCGCCGAGGAAGGCGACCACGGCAAAGCCCACGAGCAGCAGCAGGCCCACCAGGCCCCCGATCGAGGGGAGCGAGCGGCGGAGCACGAACTTCATCAGAACCTCCACGCGACGACTACCGGTCACCCATCTGAACGCTGGACGAGCTCCGGACGTTCCGCGAGCTCGTCGGCGGCGCTCATGACCAGGGCGGCGGCCAGCACGGCGAGCAGGGCGCCGGCCACCCCGCTCAGCTCCACGCCGACGAGGGCGGCGGCCAGGGTGACGAAGGGGCCCACCCGCACCGTCGACCGCTCGACGCTGCGCTGGACCACGACGTTCTCGACCACCTGGTAGGCGACGAACACGAGTACGAGGTCCAGGGCCCGGTTGCCCGAGCTGGCCGCAGCCAGGGCGACGATCGGCAGGGCCCCGATCACCGCCCCGCCCACCGGCACCAGGTCCCAGAGGGCGAGCCAGACCGCGAGGGCGGCGGGGCCGGGCACGTCCGCCGCCCGGGCCACCGCGAAGCCGAACAGGCCGGCGGCGAGGGACATGACCAGGGAGGAGGTGGCGTACCCGAAGGCCCGGCGGTAGGCGGCCACGGCCAGCGCCTCGAGCTGCCGCCGTCGCCCCTCGTCGTGGACCTGATCCCTGGCGGCGCGGGCCAGGCGGGGGCCGTGCTGCAGGAAGAAGATGGTGAGCACGGCGGTGGCCAGGAAGGCGACGGCGCGCGTGGCCGCGGCCTGGAGGGCTTCTGCCGCCGTCCCGCCCCGCAGCCGCTCAGGCAGGCCGCGCATGAAGACCCGCGTGCGCTCCGCCAAGTGCACGTCCCGGGCGAATGTGCCGAAGCGGGCCGAATGTTCCAGCTCGGCGGCCCGCTCCGGCGCCACCTCCTGGAGCCGGCGGGTCTCCCGGGTGATGTCGTCGACCACCCCGTAGCCGACCGCGCCCAGGGTGGCGACGAGGCCGATCATGACCACGGCGGTGGCCAGGGCGCGCGGG
>DATJHJ010000159.1:0-23405 GCA_035494015.1 Acidimicrobiales bacterium | reverse complement strand
TCGGCTCGCACGCGGTACTCCTTCACCGTGCCGGTGTCCTTGCGGACCTGCGACGAAAGGACGGTGCCGTTGCGGAAGTCGAAATGAGGGTCGCACTCCCGGCTGCAATGGAACGAGAGGTACATGTCGGCCTGGAACGTGCCGGTGGCCACGTCGAAGTCGCTGAAGTCCAGAAAGTAGACGGTGACCCGTTGGTGCAGGGGCTCGGCGCCGGCCGGAGCCGCCGGCGCCAGCACCAGCGCAATGGCGAGGACCAACCCCAGCAGGACGCCGGCGGCCGGGCGGGGCACGGTCAGAAGTACACGATCCTCGACGCCCGCTCGACGACCTCGTCGATGTCGTCGGTCCACGCCCCGGTCGACAGGTACTTCCAGCCGCCGTCGGCCAGTACGGTCACGATGACGCCGCGGTCCAGCTGGGCCGCGGCCTTGGCCGCACCGGCCATCGCCGCCCCCGATGAGATGCCGGCGAAGATGGCCGCTTCCTCCACCAGCCGGCGGGTCCACTCGATCGACTCCCGGGGCCGGACGATGATCTTTCGGTCCAGGAGCTCGGGGTCGTAGACCGGCGGCACGAACCCGTCGTCGAGGTTGCGGAGGCCCTCGACCAGCTCACCCGCCGGCGGCTCGACGGCCCACATCTGGATGCCCGGGTTCTTGGTCTTGAGGTACCGGCCGAGGCCCATCAGGGTCCCCGCCGTCCCCAGCCCGGCCACGATGTGGGTCACCTCCGGGCAGTCCCGCCAGATCTCCGGCCCCGTCCCCTTCACGTGGGCGCCCGGGTTGGCCGGGTTGCCGTACTGGAACAGGAAGGCCACGTCGTCCTGCTCCTTGGCCAGTCGCTGGGCCATCCGTACCGCCCCGTTCGATCCCTCGGATCCCGGCGACAGGACGATCTCGGCCCCGAAGATCTCCAGTAGCTGCCGCCGCTCGACGGAGACGTTCTCCGGCAGGACGACCCGCAGCTTGTAGCCCTTGAGCCGGGCCACCATGGCCAGCCCGATCCCGGTGTTCCCCGAGGAGGGTTCGAGGATGGTCTGGCCCGGCTTGAGGCTGCCGTCGGCCTCGGCCGCCTCGATCATGTTCAAGGCGATGCGGTCCTTGATGGACCCGCCCGGGTTCTGCCCCTCCAGCTTGGCCAGGATGCGGACCGCCGGATTGGGGCTGAGCTGGCTGACCTCGACCAGCGGCGTGTTGCCGATGGTCTCGAGGATCGAGCGGTAGGCCGCCAAGGGCTCAGCCCCCGGCGACGGCCGGGAGGATGGTGATCACGTCGGCCTCGCTGACCGGTGTGGCCAGGCTGTCGAGGAAGCGGACGTCGTCGTCGTTGCGGTAGACGTTGACGAACTTGTGCAGCGACCCGTCCTCGGTGACCACCTGCCCGGCGAGCAGGGGGAACTGGCGCAGGAGGTCGTCGAACACCTCACCCACCGTGGCCCCGTTGGCCCTGACCGACGATTGGCCGGCGGCGTGCTGGCGGAGGACGGTGGGCAGGCGCACTTCGACAGGCACGGCGGGCAGGCCTCCAGCGACAGGGACAGGAACAGGAACAGCGAGGACGGTCGAAATCCTACCGACTCACTGGCCTTTCCAGGACGAGGGGCTCCTCGGACTCCTTGCCGTCGACGATGGTGAACGAGCGGACCACCGGCGTGGGCAGCCGGAGGGACACCAGGATGTAGTGCCACGACGGATCCGGGGCCTGGGCGATGTCCGTTGGCGACGGCAGGGCCTCGGTGTGGGTGTGCGAGTGGTAGACGCCGATGATCTCCCACCCGTTGGCCTGGGCGTCCCGGTCGGCCTTCAGGTGGTCGAGCGGGTGGAGCTCGTAGATGAAGTCCAGCCGCTCCTCGGGGGCGGCGTTGCGGCAGGGGTACACGGCCTTGACGTCGATGTCGCCCGGCTCCCCCGCCAGCAGCCCGCACGCCTCCGCGGGCCTCTCCGCTTCGGCGCGGGCGTGGTCGACGATGGCTTGCCAGTGGGCGCGGCTGATCCTGAGCACGGTGGGTCGAGGGTACTCTCCGGCCATGGCCCCCAAAGGCGTGAAGCTGGTGGCCAGCAACCGCAAGGCCCGGCACGACTACGACGTCCTCGACACCTTCGAGGCCGGGATGGCGCTCGTCGGCACCGAGGTCAAGTCCCTCCGGGACGGCAAGATCGTGCTCAAGGACGCCCACGCCCGGGTGGAGGACGGGGAGCTGTGGCTGGTGGGGGTGCACGTCGCCCCGTACGAGTTGGCCGACGGGTTCGGGGGCCACGACCCCGAGCGACGCCGAAAGCTCCTGCTCCACCGCTGGGAGATCGCCGAGCTGGCCGCCCGTACCGCGCAGGAGGGACTGACCATCGTCCCGCTGTCGGTGTACTTCAAGGAGGGCCGGGCCAAGGTGGAGCTCGGCCTGGCCCGGGGCCGGCGCAACTACGACAAGCGCCACGCCATCGCCGAGCGGGACGCGGCCCGGGAGACGGCGAAGGCCATGTCGGTCAAGCGGCGGTAGAATGGTTGTGGCAGGAGGCATCTTGCTCTGCTGCTTGAAATCTGGGGGCTGACTGGTTTCGACGCTGGGACCGTTGGCTTGTCGTGCGACCCGAGTTGCTCAGACTCGATAAACGGGGCAAAAACACAGGTGCCAACAACACCCATGAGCTCGCTCTCGCAGCCTAAGAAACTGTAGGAGAAGCTCAAATTGCGACCCGCAAGGGCACGCCGAGGACGACCCTTTGCCTTGGGAACAGAATGAGGGTTGGCGACCGGGAAAGACCGGTTGACACGTAGGCAAAGACCGACTGACCTCACGGAAAGACGTGACGAACATCCGGGACCCGGCCCGGGGGTAGCGTCAAGCCCAGGAACACGGGAACGGTCGTAGCACGGTAAGTCCGCACTCGGCGGACGAGGGTTCGATTCCCTCCAGCTCCACCAACCAGCCAGCGGGAGTCGTCTTTTCACAGCGTCGGACCTCGTGCCGATGAACCCGCCGAGCCGCAGTTTGAACCCCGGCGCGTGCGAGACTGCGCGCCCATGGCGATCGACTTCGAAGTGCTCCGGCAACGGGCGGCGGACGCCCACCACCTGGCGGTCGTGGCCACGACTCGCCCCGACGGATCGGTGCACGCCTCCGTGGTCAGCGCCGGTCCGATGGACGACCCGGTGACGGGCCAGCCGTCGATCGCGATGGTGGTGGTCGGGAACGCGGCCAAGCTGCGGCACATGCGCCGGACCGGGCTAGCCACCGTCGTGTTCCAGGCCGGCTACCGGTGGGCCAGTATCGACGGGCCGGTCCGGATCATCGGCCCGGCCGACCCCGACCCCGGCGTGGCGCCGCAGGACATCCCCGCGCTGCTGCGCGCCGTGTTCGTCGCCGCCGGCGGCACCCACGACGACTGGGACGAGTACGACCGGGTCATGGCCGCCGAGGGGCGAACCGCGGTGTTCGTCCGCGCCGACCGGGTCGTCGGCGTCGGCTGATCCCGGTCCGCCCGGGGCTAATGGGCGGCGTCGTACTCGGCGACGATGGCCTGGGGGATGCGCCCCCGGTCCGCCAGATCCGGGTGCCCGTTGGCCCGGGCCCACTCCCGGATGGACTTCAGCCGTTCGCGGTCGGCGGTCGAGCGGGCGGGGGCGGGCGAGCCGCTGCCGGCGTCGTCGCCCGCCGAGGACGACGATGCCCGCCGGGCGCGGCGGTCACCGCCGGCACGAGTCCGGTCCGAGGACCAGCTGATCAGCGCCTGCACGGTGTTGTGGAAGTCCTCCGCGTGCTCCTTGCAAAGGTCGAGGCTGTAGTCGTAGCCGTCGAAGCCGAACGCGACGGTCTCGGCACCTTCCACGTTCTCGCCTCTCTCCGCCTTGCAGCGGTCGCACGTCAGCTGGACGATGAGGGTCTTGGCCATGGGAGGGCAGCGTAGGCCAGGACCGAGGCCCGGAAGTGGACCGGTAGGATCGCCGCATCACACTGATCCGGGACACCCTGCCGGCCTTCGAGGCCTTCGCCCGCAAGGCGGGGCTCGAGAGCCCGATCAAGCGGGAGCTGCTGTTCTCCGACGTCTACCGCAACGCCAACATGGACGTCTTCAAAGGCTTCGAGGCGGCCACCCCCGGGGCGACGGGCGGGCTGGCGGCGCTCGTCCGCGAGCTGTCGGACGTGCGGGCCCGCGTCCGCGACGCCGCCCCGGTCATGACCGCCATGATCGAGGAGGTCGACCCGAAGCTGGCGGAGCTGCTCGGCCTCCCGCTCGAGCCGTCGCCGCTGCACGTCCTCATGGTCGGCGGGTTCGTCACCAACTCGGCCGTCGGGCGGGTCGGCGACGACGTCGCCATCTTCCACTGCCTGGAGTGGTTCACGTCGCCCGACGGGACCAAGGTGCTCATCGGGCACGAGGGGAGCCACGGCTGGCACGAGATCGACCTGGAGCGGCGAGGCGAGACGCCCCCCGACGACGACATGGCCTGGCTCGTGTTCTCCGAGGGCCTGGCCACCCGGACATCGCGGGCCGCCGTTCCCGGCCAGCCGGAGATCGACTACTTCTGGTACGGCCACCCGGAAGCCCAGGGCTGGTTGCCATGGTGCGCTGATCACTACGACGAGCTGCGCAAGCACGTGCGGGCCTCGCTCGACATCCCCGAGGCCATCGAGACCTTCTTCGGCGGCGGCCTGGTCGACGGCAAGTGGCGGGTGGGCTATTACCTGGCCGATCGACTCGTCGGCGAGCTGGGTAAATCCCTGCCCGAGCTGGCCGCCCTGAGCGTCGACGACGCCCGCGCCGCGGTCCGGGACGCACTCGCCGCCGGCTAGTTGCGGGCGGCCTCGTCCTCCCACGACACGCGGGGGGCGTCGGCCCACAGGCGTTCGAGGTCGTAGTACGCGCGGGTCTCGTCGAGGAAGACGTGGACGACGAGGTCCCCGTAGTCGAGCAGGATCCACTGGCTGTCGCCCAGGCCCTCGATGCGCAGCGGGCGGATTCCCCCGTCGTCCTTCAACCGGGCCTCGACCTCCTCGGCGATGGTCTTGACCTGCCGGGTGTTGCGGCCCGAGGTGATGACGAAGGCGTCGGTGATGGCCAGCACCTCGCCCACCTCGATGACCACGGTGTCGTCGCCGCCCTTGGCCCACGCCGCCCGGGCCGCGGTCCGCGCCCACTGGCGGACCTGGTCACGGGTCGTCGTCATCTGCCCCCAGCGTACAGGCCGCGCTCGCGGATGCAGGCAACCGCGGCCAGGGGGACGAGGTGCTCGATGGGCCGACCGGCCGCGGCCCGGGCGCGGAGGTCCGAGCTGGAGACCCCCAGGGCGGGGATCTCGACGTGCTCCGCCCGCCACGGCGGCCCCACCTCGACTGGCCGGGCGCCGGCCCGGCTGACGACCACCAACGTGGCCAGGCGGGCGACGACATCCGGCCGCCGCCAGGTGTGCAGCTCGGCGGCCACGTCGGCGCCCACGATCAGGAACAGCTCCCGCGACGGGTCCTCGTCGACCAGCTCCTCCAGGGTGTCCGCCGTGTAGGACTCGCCGCCGCGGTCGATCTCCTTTGCGCTCGCCTCCACCCCCGTCGTGCCGGCGACCGCGGCCTCGACCACCGCGAGGCGGTCGGCCGCCGGGGTCAGCCGCCGCCCGCTCTTCTGCCAGGGCTGGTTGGCCACCATGAGCACGACCCGGTCGAGCGACAGGGCGTGGCGGACGTCGACCGCGGCGACCAGGTGGCCGACGTGCACGGGATCGAACGTCCCTCCGAGGATGCCGAGACGCTCAGGGATGAAATCGATTCTACGGAGCGTGGACCAGGGCTCTACCCTTGACCCACCGGCCATGACCACCGACCTCTCCTCCTGGACGCCGAGCAGCTGGCGGGCCCGGCCTGCGGCGCAACAGCCCGACTGGCCGGACGAGGGCGCGCTCGACGACGTCCTGAAGCGGCTCTCCACCCTGCCGCCCCTCGTGTTCGCCGGCGAGGTCCGTCAGCTGACCGCGACCCTGGCCGAGGTCGCCGCCGGCAAGGCGTTCCTCCTCCAGGCCGGCGACTGCGCCGAGTCCTTCGAGGCCTTCACGGCCGACGCCATCCGGGACAAGCTCAAGGTCATCCTCCAGATGGCCGTCGTCCTGACCTACGGCGCCGGCGTACCGGTGGTGAAGATGGGCCGGATCGCGGGCCAGTTCGCCAAGCCCCGCTCCTCGGCCACCGAGCGGGTGGGCGACGTCGCCCTGCCCGCCTACCGGGGCGACATGGTCAACGACATGGCGCCTACCCCCGAGGCGCGGGTGCCCGACCCCGAGCGGTTGCACCGGGCGTACAACCAGTCGGCGTCGACGATGAACTTGCTGCGGGCCTTCACCAAGGGGGGCTTCGCCGACCTGAACCAGGTCCACACCTGGAACCAGGAGTTCGTGGCCAGCAGCGCCGAGGGCCGCCGCTACGAGCTGGTCGCCGCCGGCATCGATCGAGCCCTCCGGTTCATGGCCGCCTGCGGGATCGACCTCGGCCAGGAGGCCACCCTCCACCAGGTCGACTTCTGGACCAGCCACGAGGCCCTCATCCTCGGCTACGAAGAGGCCCTGACCCGCCGGGACTCGCTCACGGGCGACTGGTACGACTGCTCGGCCCACCTGGTCTGGGTGGGCGACCGCACCCGCCAGCTCGACGGTGCCCACCTGGAGTTCCTGCGGGGGATCCACAACCCGCTCGGGATCAAGCTGGGGCCGACGACGTCGCCCGAGGAGGCGGTCGCCCTGTGCGACGCGCTGAACCCGTCGAGGATCCCCGGCCGTATCAGCCTCATCACCCGGCTGGGCGCCGAGCGGGCGGCCGGCCTGCTGCCGCCCCTCATCCGGGCCGTGCGGGACTCCGGCCACCCGGTCGTCTGGGTGTGCGACCCCATGCACGGCAACACGTTCGTCAGCGCCGGCGGCCGAAAGACCCGCCACCTCGACCACGTCCTGGCCGAGATCGGCGCCTTTTTTCGAGCTCACCGGGCCGAGGGGACTTGGCCCGGGGGGGTCCACGTGGAACTGACCGGCGACGACGTGACCGAGTGCCTGGGCGGGGCCGAGGAGGTCCTCGACAGCCAGCTCGACCTGCGCTACCTGACCGCCTGCGACCCCCGCCTCAACGGTCGCCAGTCCCTGGACCTCGCCTACCAGGTCGCCGAGTTACTACGAGGCTGAGCAAGCATCGCCGAGTTGCTACGAGGCTGACCGGAGCGGGCGGCGGCGGGCCTGTTCGGCGAGCGCCGCGAGCCGCCGCGCCGTCGAGTGCGGGACACCTGTGACCTCCCTCCACGTAAACGGGCCGCACAGCCAGCCCGTCGCCGCCACAACCGCCGTCTCCCGCCGAGCGTCGTAGACCGGCTGGCCGAAGTGCTGCTGCCCGTCCAGCTCGACGAACAGCCCGAGCTCCGGCCAGGCCAGATCGAGCCGGGCCGGGGCGGCTTCGATCCACAGCTGGCGAACCGGATCGGCAAGCCCCGGCACGGTCCGGGCCAGCTGCACCATGAGTGTCTCCAGCAAGCTCTCGGTGGCCGGCGCGCCTGGCGGCCGTAGCCGCAGTACCCGCCTGACCCGCTCCGTCCGCAGCGCCTCGAACGCGGCGACGCACGTGAGCCGCTCCCGCAATGCCGACTCGAGCGCCTGCTCCCAGCCCAGGTCCGGGAGCCACGGCGCAAGATCGACCAGGGTCTGGCGGCCGTCCGTACACCGCAGGCCCGCGACCTCCACGACGCAACCCGGCGGTAGATCCCGGCGGGAGGTCCCTGTCCGGCGGCCGTTCGCCGTGCGAGGAACCGTCACCCACGGTCCGTCCAGCCTCACCGCGTCCAGACCATGCAGAACGGCGGCCAAATGGTGACTGGCCACACCGCCGGTGGCGAGGACGGCGGCTCGGGCCCGGTCGAGCTGGCTCGGCTCGTCGGGCCCCTCCGCCCAGACGCCGCGGTCGATCCGCCGCCATCGGCCGGTTCGCGCGCCCCACCGCAGCTCGGACTCGCTGAGCCCTTCGCCCAAAAACAGCTCCCTCATTCCCGACCTCCTGCAGATCGGGTGCACCCACCGTCGTGAATTTGGCCATTTCGGGCGAAATCACGACGCTCAGTGCACCGAAACCGGAAGGGGGAGGTGTCGTAGAAGGCTATCGGATGCGGTAGAGGGTGCCAACAGCGTCGCGGGAGACGACCTCGAGCGGGAGGTCGCGCTCGAGGTCAGCCTCGGACGGTTGGAAGGAGCGGCGGAAGGTGATGGCCTCGAACCACAACACGTAGCCGCCGGTCGAGCGCAGGGCGGCCAGCTCCTCGGCGTAGTGCGGGTTCGGCGTGCCGGTCAGGTAGTCCTTCCGTGCGGGGATCGGGCCGGACGCGCGGCCGGTCAGGAAGAACACTGCGTCGGGCGCGTTGCTGTGGAGCGGCCCGCCCGGATCGTCGAGGACGACCGGATCGCGGAGGGCGGCGGCGTTGTAGCCGCGCCGGGCGACCCCGCCGTCGGTCAGGCCGCCGGCGGTCCAGACCGCGGCGTCGACGAACTGGGCCAGCACGAGGACGGCGACCAGGGCCAGTGCCGGCACGGGGAGCTTCCGGGCGTGCAGCGCGGGCACCACGACCAGGATCGCCACCACGTGCAGCGGTACGAGAAAGCGGGCGTCCAGGCGACCGGTGACGTCCGTCAACGCCCGGTTCGCCAACAGCACGGCCAGGTAGGCCACGGCGAACAAGCCGAGCAGCCGGTTCAGGGACGAGGACAAGTACGTTCCCGCCCTCCACAAGACGACCACCAGGACCAGGGCCAGCAGCAGGCCGATCGGCGGCCGGGGCCACGGGACGAGCCAGCGGGACAACGGGCGGGCGGCCTGGCCCAGGTAGTCGGCGCCGAACAGGTGCCAGGAGAGGCTGCGGTCGCTCCCCCGGCTACCCGACCACAGGAACCAGGCGGCGAGCGGCACGACGACGATCGCCGCGAACAGGCCGCCGTCGGCCCACCGCCGGCGCCACAGCAGGCCGATCACCCCGGCCACGACGAGAGCGATCCCGACGTAGCGGGTCAGGCAGGCTGCCGCTACTAAGCCGGCGGCGCCGACCAGGAGCGGCATCGACGGCCGGTCGAGGTGGGCGGCCAGGGCAACCAGGGCGGCGACCGCGAGGAGGACGAAGAGCGGCTCGGTCAGGGCGGAGGCCGAGTACGTAAGGAGGTCGACGGCGCACGCCGCCAGCACGGACGCGACCAAACCGGCGCCCACCGAACCGGTCTGGGCCCGCACGACCAGGCCGACGAGGAGCACGACCCCGACGTACGCCACGACGTTCACCACCCGGGCCGCGGTCAGCGGATCCATCCCCAACCGGCCGATGGCGGCGAGCAGCACGGTGAACAGGGGCGGGAAGTGCTGGAGCGGGGGCAGCCCGGGGGGCGGGGTGAACCCGTGCCCGTCGAGCAGGTTGCGGGCCGTCCCCACGTAGAAGACGGCGTCGGGGCTGACGTACAGCCCCTTGCCGGTGGCCGCGATCAGGGCGACCGCGCCGATGGCGGCCGGCGCGCCCAACACGGCCGGGCGGCGGCTCACCCGATCCGGGCGACGAAGCCCTCGAGCTGGCGGAGGTTGCGGCACTCGAACACGCCGTCGCAGTGAGCGGCGTATTCGGCGACGATCGAGTCGCCGGTGTCCCAGTAGGAGCGGGGCTCGGGGTTGAGCCACCACAGCCGGCGGGCCCGGCGGCGCACCTCGTCGAGCACCCACGCATTGGCGGCGTGGTAGTTGTTCCGGGCGTCGCCCAAGACGACCACCGTGGTCCGCGGGCCGAGCTCGCGGCCCCAGCGGGCCCAGAACGCGGCCAGGGCTCGGCCGTAGTCGGAGTGGCCGTCGGCGGCCACGACATCGGCCTCGGCGTTGACCCGGGCCAGCGCGTCGGCCAGGTCGTCGGTGCCGGCGAAAAGCCGAGTCACCTCGTCGATCCCGTCGATGAACACGAACGTGCGCACGGCCGAGAACTCGCCGGCCAGGGCGTGGACGAGCTGCAGGGTGAAGCGGGCGAAGGTGGCGACGGACCCGGACACGTCGGCCAGCACCACGATCTCGGGCTTGTGCGGGTGCGGGCGACGAAAGCGCGGGTCCGCCGGCACCCCTCCGGTCGACAACGAGCGGCGGAGCGTGCGGCGGAAGTCCAGCCGGCCGTGGCGGCCGTGGCGCCGGCGCCGGGCAAGGCGGGCGGCCATCCGCCGGGCCAGCGGCCGCAGGGCGCGGTGGAGGGCGGCCAGATCTTCACGTGACGCGTGGAGGAAGTCGACGTCCTCGGGCAGCGGGCGACGAACCGAGCGGGCGACGGCCTGCGCACCCCGCTCCTCCACCAGCCGGCGCCGCACCTCGGCCTCCACCTCGGCCCGCAGCCGCTCGCCTGCGCCCACCACGTCGTCCCGGTCCAGCCAGTCCGTTCCGGCCAGGAGACGGGCCAGCGCGCCGTCCACGTCGAGCAGCCGCATGGTCTTGAACACGTAGGCGGTGCCCCGCACACCCCGCCCTTCCTCCATCCCGGCCAGCCGGGCGACGGCCATCCGCGCCACCCAAGCCAGCGCCTCCCCGTCGCCCGAGCGCAGGGCCTCGTCGAGGAGGGCGGCGAGGTCCGCACCATCGTCGTCGGCCACCGACGACGGCAGGGCGAAGAACGAGTCGAACACGGCGTCGAAAGCCCGTCGGTGCTCCGGGCGCTTGACCATGGTCGACGCCAACGCCACCCGGAGCGCGCCGCGATCGTCGAGGGGAACATGGCGGACGGCCTGCATGGCGTCGACGTTCTCGGTCAGCGACACCGGCAGCCCAGCGGCCCGCAGCTCGCCGACGAACCGGGCCAGGAGGTCGAGCACCGAGCGGCGGGCCGCTCAGCCCGCGGTCTTGAGCTCCCGGGCGGCGGCGGCGATGTCGGCCCGGTGCTTGAGCAGGACGTGCAGGGTGGACTCGATCACCGCGGCGTCCAGGGTGTCGACGCCCAGCAGCACCAGGGTGCGGGCCCAGTCGATGGTCTCGGACACCGACGGCGGCTTGCGCAGATCCAGCAGCCGCAGGCTGCGCACCACCCGCGCCACCTCGCCGGCCAGGTACTCCGGCAGATCCGGAACTCGGGCCAGGACGATGGCCCGCTCCCGCTCCACGCTCGGATAGTCGAGGTAGAGGAACAGGCAGCGGCGCTTCAGCGCCTCCGACAGGTCACGGGTCCCGTTGGACGTCAGGAACACCAGCGGGATCCGCCGCGCCGTCACCGTCCCCATCTCGGGGACGGACACCTGCCAGTCGGACAGGACCTCCAGCAGCAGGGCCTCGGTCTCCACCTCCACCCGGTCGACCTCGTCGATGAGCAACACGACGGGCTCGTCGGCCCGGATGGCCTCCAGCAGCGGGCGGGCCAGCAGGAAGTCCTCGGTGAAGATGTCGTCCTCGAGGGCTGACCACGACGTGCCCTCGCCCTCGCCGGCCTGGATGCGCAGCAGCTGCTTGCGGTAGTTCCACTCGTACAGGGCCTTGGACTCGTCGAGGCCCTCGTAGCACTGCAGGCGCACCAGCCGCGCCCCCGACCAGCGGGCGACCGACTTGGCCAGCTCGGTCTTGCCCGTCCCCGCCGGCCCCTCGACCAGGACCGGCTTGTCCAGCCGATCGCCGAGGAAGACAACTCCAGCGGTCGCCTGGTCGGCCAGGTAGTCGACGGAGGACAGACCCGAGCGGACCGCCTCGATCGACTCGAAGCGCGGCTCAGCCACGCAGCTGGCCGTCGCCGGCGATCACGTACTTGCCGGTGGTCAGCTCCCGCAGCCCCATCGGGCCGCGGGCGTGGAGCTTCTGCGTGCTGATCCCGATCTCGGCACCGAAGCCGAACTGCTCACCGTCGGTGAAGCGCGTGGACGCGTTCACGACCACGGCGGCGGCGTCGACCTCGCGCGTGAATCGACGGGCCGCGGCCAGGTCCCGGGTGCAGATGGCCTCGGTGTGCCCCGTCCCGTACCGGTTGACATGGTCGATGGCCGCGTCCAGGGAGTCGACCACGGCCACGGACATCTTCAGATCCAGGAACTCCCGGCCGAAGTCGTCCTCGGTGGCCACCCCGATCGACGGCTCCAGGGCGCGGGACCGCTCGTCGCCCACCAGCTCCACCCCGGCCAGGGCGACGGCCGCCCGGGGCAGGAACTCGGCCGCCACCGACGAGTGGACCACCAGGGACTCGGCCGCGTTGCACACGGAGGGCCGCTGGGTCTTGGCGTTGACCACGATGTCGAGGGCCTGGTCCAGATCGGCCGAGGCGTCCACGTAGACGTGGCAGTTGCCGTCGCCGTCGATGACGTAGGGGACGGTGGCGTGTTCGAGGATGGCGGCGATCAGCGACGGCCCGCCGCGCGGTATGAGGCAGTCGATCGACTCCCGCAGCCGCATGAACTCGACCGCGGCCTCGTGGCGCACGTCCTCGACCAGCACCAGGGCGTCGGCCGGCAGCCCGGCCTTGTCCAGCCCCTCGCGCAGGGCGGCGGCGACGGCCATGTTGGACGCCAGGGCGGCGCCCGAGCCCCGGAGGAAGGCGGCGTTGCCCGACTTCAGGCACAGGCCGAAGGCGTCGCTGGTCACGTTGGGCCGGTTCTCGTAGATGATGGCGACCACGCCGAGCGGGACCCGGACCTTCTCGATCACCAGCCCGTTCGGCCGGGCCCAGCCGGCGACGACCTCCCCCACCGGGTCGGGCAGGGCGGCCACCTGGCGCAGGCCGTCGGCCATGGCCTCGACTCGGGCGGCGGAAAGGCGCAGCCGGTCAACCACGGTGGCGGTGGTGCCAGCGGCCTCGGCCCGCCCCACGTCCGACTCGTTGGCGGCCAGGATCTCGGGCACCCGCTGGACCAGGACGTCGGCCGCGGCCAGCAGGGCGGCGTCCTTGGCCGCCGTCGACGCGGTGGCCAGCACCCGGGACGCCGCTTTGGCCCGGCGTCCCAGCTCGGCGAGGGGCGCCGGGACGGGGTTCATGCCAACGAGGTTACCGGCCCGGCGAAATCAGTCCTCGCCCATTCGGGCCAGGAACTCGTCTGCCTCCTCGGGGGTGCGGCCCTCGTTGATCAGGCGCTCGCGGAGGAACTCCTGCATCTCGGCGTGGGTCGGCTCCCGGTCGCCGAAGCGTTTCTGGGCCGCGAACGCCACCTCCAGGAACTCGGCCTGCAATGCCTGGAACTCGGGGTTGATCACGCCCTCGGGGACCTGGGGCTCGACGATGGGGCCGGTTAGCGGCAGGCCGGCCCACTTCCACGCCAGCAGGCCCCCGTCCAGGCTGTGGGCGTCGAAGCCCTCACCTCGCAGCCACTCGGCGGCGTGGTCGCTGCGGGTCCCGGCCCGGCACACGGTCACGACGGGACGGGACCGGTCGAGCTCGTCGACGCGCTCGGCCAGGTCGTCCTCCGGGATGTGCACGGCCCCCTCGATGTGCCCGGCGTCCCACTCGTTGTCCAGGCGCACGTCGACCAACTGCACGTCGTCCAGCCGGGCGGCAACCGTCCGTGAGTCCATCGGGGCAGCGTACGCCGACGAACACCCGGACCTGCCCCGGTGTAGCGTCCCGGCGTGCAACGCGGGACGGGCACGTTCGGCACCGGGCGGATCCGGGTCACCGTGGTGCTCGCGGCCCTGACCGTGGTAGCCGCCGCCGGCGCGGCCACAGGGTCCACCCCGGTCCAAATGGTCGCCGCGCCCGTCCACTTCTTCTTCCCGAGCCCGCCGCCGGAAGCCCCCCCGGCCGCACCGCCGACGACGACCCCATGCGTGCCCTCCGCAACCCTGCACGAACGGGCGGCCGAGGTGCTGGTCGTCGGGCTGCCCAACGTGACCAAGCCGACCGACCCCCTCGTCGACGAGGTGCTGCAGCTCGGCGTGGGCGGGGTGCTCGTCACCGGCGCCAACGTGCAGACCGCGTCCCAGGCCACCCGCCTGATCTCGGACCTCAAGACCCGGTCCCCCCATCCGCTGATCGTCTCCACCGACGAGGAGCCAGGCCGGGTGACCAGCTTCGGCCACATCATCGGGTACACCTCGTCAGCCCGGCGGCTGGCCCTGCAGAAGACGCCGGACGACGTCCGCGACCTGGCCCGGACCCAGGCCGCGGCCCTGTCCTCCATGGGTGTGACCCTCGACTTCGCCCCCGTGGCCGATCTGGACGGCGGGCCGTCGGACGGCACGATCGGCGACCGGTCGTTCTCCACCGATCCCGCCGTCGCCGCCCGCTACTCCTACGCCTACGCCCTGGGGCTGGCCGACAAGGGGATCGTCGGCGTGGCCAAGCACTTCCCCGGCCGGGCCAAGGCCGTGGGCGACGACCACCTCGGCAAGATCACGTCCTACGAGACGCTCGACGACCTCACGGCCGACGACGTCAAACCCTTCGCCGACCTCATCCACGACGGCATCCCGGTGGTCATGGTCAGCAACGTCGACTACCTGGGCCTCGACCCGACCGAACCGGCCAGCATGTCCCCCGCCGCCTACCGGATGCTTCGCGGCCTGGGCTTCACCGGAGTGGCCATCACCGACTCCGTGGGCATGGGCGCGGTGAACCAGCGGTGGGACTGGGCCGAGTCGGCGGTCAAGGCCATCGGCGCCGGCGCCGACGGCGTCCTCACCACCGACGGCTCGTTCGCCAAGGACATGGTCCACGGCCTGGTCGTGGCGGTACAGAAGGGCGAGCTCAGCGAGCAGCGGCTGAACGAGGCCGCCGGACGCATGATCGCCCTCGCCGGCGGGGACCCGATGGCCTTCGCCTGCCAAGCTGCTCAGATCCCGAAGCTCCAGCCGCAGCCATAAGGAGAGAACAATGCCCGTCCCGACCGGCCACGCCCACCGCTCACCGCTCGCCTGCATCGTCCCGCCCGACCTGCTGCGCGACATCATCAGGGACGGGAACAAGGAGGAGCGGGATGCGGCGGCGGACACCATCGCCATCGACCAGACCTTCCGCACCCTTCGGGCCACGTTCGCCGCCACCCTGGCCGCCAGCCCCTCGGCGATGCTGCCGATGGGCGGCATGGGCGGCAAGCCCCACCGCACCATCTACGACCAGGGCCACAGCAGCAGCATCGCCCTGGGAACGGTGGCCCGCAGCGAGGGCGGCAAGCCGGTCAAGGACGTCGCCGTGAACGAGGCCTACGACGGCTTCGGCGCCACCTACAAGTTCTACTGGGACACCCTGGGCCGCAACTCGATCGACAACGCCGGCATGCCCATCCTCGGGCTGGTCCACTACTCGACCGACTACAACAACGCCTTCTGGGACGGGCAGGGCCACATGTTCTTCGGCGACGGCGACGGCCAGCTCTTCACCCGCTTCACCGCCTCCTACGACGTGATCGGCCACGAGCTGACCCACGGCGTGACCCAGTACGAGGCCAACCTCGTGTACCAGGGCCAGTCGGGCGCCCTGAACGAGTCCCTGTCCGACGTCTTCGGGTCCCTGGTCAAGCAGTACGCCAAGAAGCAGACCGCCGACACGGCCGACTGGCTCATCGGCAACGACATCGTCGGGCCCACCCTGCAACCCGCCCTGCGCTCGATGAAGGCGCCGGGCACGGCCAACAAGTTCGACAAGCAGCCCGCGGACATGGACCACTTCGTGAGCACGGCGTCGGACAACGGCGGCGTCCACACCAACTCGGGGATCCCCAACCACGCCTTCTACGTGGTAGCCACGACCCTCGGGGGCAAGGCATGGGAGAAGGCGGGCCGCATCTGGTACGACGCTGTCCGCGACCCGCAGATCAAGCCCACCAGCGGGTTCAAGGCCTTCGCCCGGGCGACGGTCCGTCAGGCCCAGACCCGCTACGGCGCCGGGGCCGAGGTCGACGCGGTCAAGAAGGGCTGGGACGCGGTGAAGGTGAAGTACTAACCGTGGCCCCCCGCGTCCGCCTGACCCAGAGCGGCGGCTTCGGCGGTCTCGAGATGGTCGCCGCCGTCGACCTCGACGACCTGCCGGAGGCGGACGCGGCGCGGGTCCGCGAGGCGGTCGCACGGCTCGACTTCCCCCCGGGGGGCGCGAAGCGGTCCGGTACCCCCGGAGGGCCGGACCGCTTCCAGTACGACCTGGAGGTGACCGACGGGGGCCGGCGGTCCCTGACCGCCCACGAGCCCGACGTCAGCCCGGACCTCCAGGCGGTCATCGACGTTCTGCTGCCGCTGGCCAAGCCGCAATAGGGCTACCCTGAGCCCGGTGTTGGATCGCAGGCGGCCGTGGTTGCGGCGAGCGGGGCCGGGAAGGTCCGCCCTGATCGTCGTCCTGGCCGCGCTGGTGGTGACGACTGCGGGACTGGTGGGCTGGCTGCAGCTGCGCCCGACTGCCCCCCACGCCGCCGCCTCCGGCCGCTTCGACCCGACCGTCCTGCGGGCGGTCGCCGCGCCCACGACGGTGCCCGAGCCCCCGGTGACCACCACCGTCGCTCCTGCCCCTGAGCCCGCCCCCAGCCTGGTCGAGGTCCCGGGCAGCAAGCTGCGGCGGGGCGTCGCCCATCCGGTCGCCTCGCCGGCGACGATCGCCGACGTGAAGGGGTCGAAGATCGGGCTCTACAGCACCCCGGGGCAGGCCGAGGCCGACGACACCTTCTCCAACCCCACCTGGGAAGGCCTGCCCCTCGTCTTCCTCGTCCAGCAGCGCCAGGGCGACTGGCTGGAGGTGCAGCTGAACACACGGCCGAACCAGACGACGGCCTGGATCCGGGCGTCGGACGTCGCCCTGCGCCAGACCACCCACCGCATCGTGGTCAGCCTGGCGTCGCGGTCGATGACCGTCTACGACGGCGACAGCGTCGTCATGCAGGCGCCCCTGGCCATCGGCGACCCCACCACTCCCACCCCCCGCGGCTCGTACTACATCGACGGGGCGGTGCGGACCCCCGACCCCACCGGCGTCTATGGCCCGTACCAGCTGTCGGTGGCCGCGTTCAGCGAGGTGCTCATGTCCTTCGGCAGCGGGGTGGGCCAGATCGCCATGCACGGCACCAACGCGCCCAGCCTCATCGGCTCGGCGGTGAGCAACGGCTGCCTGCGCATGAACAACGCCGACGTCACCCGGCTGGCCAACACCGTGGAGATCGGCACGCCCGTCCAGATCAGCTGATCGCCGGCCGGCCCGTTCTGGCTGCAGTTACCCGTCGTATGCGCGGGTACGTGCAGCCAAAACGGAAAGGGGCCGGCGCGGTCAGCCGAGTGAGGCGGCCCAGGCGTCGTTCAGCCGGCTGAAGGCGCCGCCAGACGCCCGCAGCTCGCCGGGGGGCCCGTCCTCGACGATCCGGCCGCCGTCGACGACGAGGACCCGATCGGCGACGTCGAGGGTGGAGAGGCGGTGGGCGATGATCACCGCGGTGCGGCCGGCCAGCAGGACGCCGAGGGCGTCCTGGACCAGGCGCTCGTGCGGGGCGTCGAGCGAGGAGGAGGCTTCGTCGAGGACGAGGACCTGGGGGGCGGCCAGGAAGGCGCGGGCGAAGGCCACCAGCTGGCGCTGGCCCGACGAGAGCCGGCCACCGCGCTTGCCCACCACGCTGTCGTAGCCGTTGGGCAGCCCGGCGAACAGCTCGTGGGCGCCGATGGCGGCCGCCGCGGCCTCGATCTCGGCCCGGGAGGCATCGGGCCGGCCGAAGGCGATGTTCTCGGCCACGCCGCCGGTGAACAGGAACGCCTCCTGGGTCACCATGACGACTGCGGCGCGCAGCTCGGGAGTCGGCAGGCGGCGCAGGTCGAGGTCGCCCAGGAGGACCCGGCCCTCGGTGGGGTCGTAGAACCGCGCCAGCAGTCGGGCGATGGTGCTCTTGCCCGCGCCGGTCTCGCCGACCAGGGCGACGGTCTGCCCGGCCGGGATGAACAGGTCGAGGTTGGCCAGGACGGGCCGGTCGGGACGGTAGGAGAAGGCGACCCCCTCGAAGCGGACGTCCAGCGGGCGGCGCGGCAGGAGCTGTTCTGTTGGCGCACCCGGCTCGGCCACCGCCGGCTCCTCCTCCAGCACGCCGCTGAGCTTCTCGAGCGCGGCCGCGGCCGACTGGAAGGTGTTGAAGAACTGGGCCAGATCCTGCATGGGCTCGAAGAACCGCCGCAGGTAGAGCAGCAGGGCGGCGAGCACCCCCACCGTGGTGGCGCCGTCGATGACCCGGTGGGCGCCGACGAGGAGGGTGACGGCAACGGTCAGCGACCCGATCCCCCGGGTGCCGGGACCGAACACCGCGGCCAGGTGGGTAGAGCGGATGTTGGCCCGGGCGTAGCGGTCGTTGACATCCTCGAAGATGGCCTGGTTCCGGCGCTCCCGGCGGAACGCCTGGACGGCGCGGATCCCGCCCAGGGTCTCCACGAACTGGACGATGACCAAGGCGACGGCGGCGCGTGCCTCCCGGTAGGTGTGCGACGCCTGGCGGCGGAACCAGACGGTCAGCCCGGCCAGCAATGGGTAGGCGCCCAGGGCGACGAGGGCGAGCGGCACGTCGAGGACGAACATCACCACCACCGTGCTGGCCAGGGAGAGCACGGCGAACACCAGCTGGGGGGCACCGGTGTCGAGCAGCTCGCTGATGGCGTCCACGTCCGAGGTCAACCGGGCGACCACCCGCCCCGACGTGTAGCGCTCGTGGAACGACAGGCTGAGGCGCTGGAAGTGGTCGAACAGCCGGGTGCGGAGGTCGAACAGGACGTCCTGGCCGATGCGACCGGCGACCCGGACGAAGGCGGTGGTCAGGACGGCCTGGGTCAGGGCGGCGGCCAGATAGGCCGCGACGACGACGAACAGGATGCCCGCGCCCCCGCCCCGAGTCAGCGGGGGGATCCCCCGGTCGATGCCCACCTTGACCAGATAGGGCCCAACCATCTCCGAGACGGTCTCCAGGACGACCACCAGGCCGAGCCACCAGAGCGTGCGCCGGTGCGGGGCCAGGAGCGAGCTGAGCAGGCGGCGGCTCCGGGCCCGGAGGAAGGCGGCCAAGCCGCCGCGCGTGTCCTCCACGGACTCGGCGGCCACGCCCCGCCAGCCGTCGCGACCGGTCGCCATCACGCCACCTGCCCGACCCGGCCCGGGGCGTCCCGGTCCAGGCCCAGCACGGCCCGGTACCCGGGCAGCCGCTCGGCCAGCTCGGCATGCGGACCCAAGGCCACCAGAGCGCCCGCCTCGAAGTAGGCGACCCGGTCGGCCAGGGCCAGCGTCGAGGGCCGGTGGACGGCGACGAGGGCGGTCGTGGCGGCCAGGACCCGAGCCAGGGCCTGTTCGACCAGGGCTTCGGTGTGGACGTCCAGGGAGGACAGGGGGTCGTCGAGGACGAGGACCGCGGGGCGGCCCACGATGGCCCGGGCCAGGGCCAGCCGCTGACGCTGGCCGCCGGAGAGGGTCAGGCCTTGCTCGCCCACCCGGGTGTCCAGCCCCCATGGCAGGTCGTGGACGAACTCGGCCTGCGCCGTGACGATGGCGGTCTCGAGCTCGGCCTCGGTGGCGTCCGGCCAGCCCAACAGCAGGTTTTCGCGCACGCTGGCCGAGAACAGCAGGGGGTCGTCGAAGGCCACCCCGACCGCGCCGCGCAGCGACGCCAACGTCAAGTCCCGAAGGTCGTGACCGTCGAGCTCCACCCGTCCCTCGGTGACGTCGTACAGGCGGGGCAGCAAGGTCAGCAACGAGGTCTTCCCAGAACCGGTGGCGCCCACGAGCGCCAACGTCTCCCCCGGCGCCACATCCAGGTCGACCCCGCGGAGCGCCCACCGGTCGCTCCCGGGGTACTTGAAGCCGACGCCGGACAGGCGCAGGTGGCCGGTGGCGGCGACCAGATCGATGGCGCCGGGCCGGTCGTCGACCTCCGGGACGGTGTCGAGCACCTCGAAGATGCGGGCCGCGGCCGTGTCCGCCTCCTTGGCGTTGGCCACGATGCTGCCCAGGGACTCCATCGGCCAGACGAGCAGGAGGACCAGCGACATGAACGCCACCAGGCCGCCGAGGGACAGCGAACCCCGGCCGACGGCCAGCGCCCCGACCAGCAGCACCCCGACCAGGGTGAGGTTGGGCACGAGGTCGATCAGGGACCAGAAGGTGGCCCGCAGGTTGACGCTCTCGATGGAGGAGGTGTGCAGCCGGCGGGCCGATGCGGCGAAGTTGCCTGAGACCAGCGGCCCGCGCCCGAACGCCTTGATGACCCTGATCCCGGTGGCCGCCTCCTCGACGAGGGTCGTCAGGTCGCCCTGCTGGTCCTGCACCCGGCGGGAGATGGCCGTGTAGCTGCCCCGGAACCGGCCGGACAGGAAGGCGAGGGGCACGATGGAGGCCGCCGTGACCAGGGCGAGCGGGACGTAGACCCGGGCCAGCAGGCCGATCACGAACACGAACGTGATGCTGTTCACGACCAGGAAGACCAGCCCGAAGCCGACGAAGCGCCGGATCACCGAGAGGTCGGCCATGGCCCGGGACAGGAGCTGCCCGGACTGCCAGCGGTCGTGGAAGGAGACCGGCAGGCGCTGGAGGTGGGCGTACAGCTCGTTGCGCAGGGCCCGCTCGAACCCGTTCGCCGCCCCGGCCTGGACCCAGCGGCGCAGGAACGACAGGAACGTCTCCGCCAGCCCGAGGGCCAGGACGAGCAGCGTCAGGGGCAGGACCGCGCCGCGGTCCCCCCGGGCGATGGGCCCGTCGACGATCCGGCGGATGGCCAGGGGCACGGCCAGGGCGGCACCGATCCCCGAGAGGGAGGCGACGACCATCGTCGCCAGCTGGGCCGCGTAGGGCCGCAGGTACGGCCGCACGCGCCACAGCGCCCGGGAGGACGTGCCGCGCACCCGGTCACGTTAGGCCCCGTGACCGTTCCGCCCGGGCGGATTTAGCCGGTTCCCAATTGGGCGTGTGTTGGGTTCTATCGGGGAGGAGGTTGATCTTCCCCCCTCATGCTGTCCTTCGTTCGCTCCTTCTCAACCGTCCGCCACTCCCGGGCGACCAAGGGCGTCCCGCTCCGGCGGGCGCCCTTGTCGCGTCCCGGTTCGGGTTTGGTCAATTCGCGTGCGCACAGGGCCGCGAATTGACCAAACGGTCGGGGTCAGGTCCCTGGGCGGTCGGTCTCCAGCTCCTTGACCAAGGCGTCCACCACGTCCTGGTAGGTGCCGCCGGCGGCGATGATCCGGCGCTGGCGGAGGTAGCTGGGGCCCGTCTCGAGCAGGCCCAGGTTGGAGCGCAGCTCCTCGAGGCAACCCAGCCGGGACGCCACCGGGGACAGCTCCTCGACCAGCTCCCGGACCGCGTCCGCCAGCGCCACGCGGGTCCCCTGGTCGTCGCCGATGATCTCGGCGTCGACGCCGTGGCGGGCGGCCCGCCATTTGTTGACCCGCACCGTCCACTCCCGCGGGACGGGGAGGGTGTAGCCCCGGTCGATCAGGGTGTCGAGCCACTCGACCAGGCTCTGGGCCAGAGCGGCAAGTCCGGCGACCTCACCGAGGGTCGGGATGCCGTCGCAGATCCGCAGCTCGACGGTGCCGAAGTCGGGATGAGGGCGGATGTCCCACCACACCTCCCGGATGCTGGTGATGGCCTTGGCGTTCACCAGGGTGTCCATGAACTCCTCGAACTCGAGCCAGCCGTCCATCCGGTAGGGCAGTCCCGCGGTGGGCAGGTTCTCGAACACCTTGCTGCGGCTGGAGGCCAGGCCGGTGTCCCGCCCGTGCCAGTAGGGGCTCGAGGCGGAGAGGGCGAGGAAGTGGGGGATGTAGGCGGTGAGGGCGTTGGCGATGGCGATGGACTTCTCTGCCGACCGCACCCCCACGTGGAAGTGGACGCCGAAGATCTGCATGCGCCGGGCCAGCCACTGCATCTCCTCGACCAGGCGGTGGTAGCGGGGGTCGGGGCTGATCTGCTGGTCGTGCCAGTCGGAGAACGGGTGGGTCCCCGAGCACAGCATGGCCAGGCCCCGGCGGTCGGCGGCGGCCGCCACCTCCTTGAGCGTGGTCTGCAGGTCGTCACGGGCCTCCGCCACCGTGGTGCAGATGCCGGTGATGATCTCGATCGTGCACTCGAAAAGCTCGTGCTTGGCCTTTGGGTGCTCGCCCCGAGGATGGGGCACGCCCAGCTCGTCGAGGATGGACGTGGCCACGCTCGCCAGTTCACGCGTCCGGCGGTCGACGATCTCGAGCTCTACTTCCACGCCGAGGCTCGAGCGCTCGGAGGCGTTGAACGGGATGTGCACGGTGTGAAGACCCGATGGTACCGAGGACCCGACCCCCTCACTATCCTCGCGTCATGTTCAAACTGCTCCGACGAACCTGGAATTACCTCACGGCCGCCCTCACCGGTCGCTTCAACGAGGTGGCCGACCCGAAGGTGCAGCTCGAGCAGGCCATCACCGAGGCCCAGGACCAGCACCGCCGCCTGGTCGAGCAGGCGGCGAACGTGGTGGCCAACCAGAAGCAGACCGAGATGCGGCTCAACCGGGCGATGGGCGAGCTGGAGAAGCTCAACGCGTCAGCCCGCCAGGCGGTCACCATGGCCGACGAGGCCGCCCGGCGGGGCGACACGGTGAAGGCCACCGACTACACGTCGGCCGCCGAGGCCTACGCCAACCGGCTCATCGCCACGGAGAAGGAGGTCGACGGGCTCAAGCAGCTCCTCCTCCAGTCGACCCAGGCCGCCAACCAGGCCAAGGCCGCGGTCCAGCAGAACTCGACCCTCATGCAGCAGAAACTGGCCGAGCGCCAGAAGCTGATGGGCCAGCTCGACCAGGCCAAGATGCAGGAGCAGATGAACAAGGCCATGGCCACGCTGTCGGAGACGGTCGGCGAAGACGTGCCCACCCTCGAGGAGGTGCGCGACAAGATCGAGGCCCGCTACGCCAAGGCCAAGGGCATGTCCGAGCTCACGGGCAGCTCGGTCGAGGCCCGCATGCTCGAGGTCGAGCAGGCATCGATGAACGCGCAGGCCCAGACGAGGCTGGCCGAGATCCGGGCGCAGCTGGGGCTCGCCCCGGCCGAATCGGACACGGCGGGAGCGGTGGCGCCGCCCGCTGCCGAACCGGCCACCGAACCGGCGGCCGACCCCGGAACTGCCTCAAATTGAGGTTAAGCCTCAAGATTCTGTAACGCCGGGACTAGTTCCCGTCGATCAGCGAGGTATGAAGAAACCACTTGCCGTAGTGATCGCGTGCGTCACCGTGCTGCTCATGGGCGGAGCAGCCTTTGCCGTGGCCGGTTCCCCCTTCACCACCTCGCCGTCGGACGTCACCTCCTCGGACACCACCAACTCCTCCGACACGGGCACGTCGGACGGCACGCAGTCGTCGACACACGACGACGAATCGTCCGCGACCGACACCAAATCTTCGACCGCCGACGACACCAACTCGTCTGACGGCACGCAGAGCAGTTCCTCCGAGCACCCGGATAACCACGGCGCCGACGTCTCCTCGGCCGCCCAGAGCTGCCCGACCGACGACGCCACTCAGAATCA
>DATJHJ010000158.1:0-26456 GCA_035494015.1 Acidimicrobiales bacterium | reverse complement strand
GAAGAGAAGGTCCGGGCCCTCGAGAACTGGGACCGCCGCATCCTCAAGCCCCTCGTGAACGCCCTCGACATCGACGACTTCCGGCCCTGGCGGCTGCTCCTGCTGCCCGACCACGCCACCCCGGTGGCCCTGCGCACCCATACCTCGGACTCCGTGCCCTACATGCTGGTCGACTCCGAGGTCGACGGGGCGGGCGGCGTCTACACCGAAGCCGGCACCGCCGACTGCCCACCGGTCGCCGGGCACACCCTCATGAACCACTTGATCACTGCGTCTCCGGCTTCGCCGGGCCGACGGCAAGGTCCATAGACGGTCCGGGCCCTGGTCCTCGTCGATGGCGAGCACTACCCGCCGGTGGTGCGGGCGGCGATCGACCACCTCACCGGTCCCGACCTGGAGGTGGTCGGCGCCGCCCTGCTCGGCGGTGGGGAGAAACTGGTCGGGGCCATGGAGATCGGCGTCCCGGTGGTCGTCGGCGACGCCCCCGCCCAGGCCCTGGCCGCCGCCCTCGAACGGTTCCGGCCCGATGCGATCATCGACCTGTCCGACGAGCCGGTGGTCGACGCCCGCAGCCGGCTCCGCCTGGCTGCCCAGGCCCTGCTGGCCGGCGTCCCCTACCAGGGGGCGGACTTCCGCCTGGATCCGCCGCCCCGGCCCCGAGTGGCCACCAAGCCGTCGATCGCGGTGATCGGCACCGGCAAGCGCACGGGCAAGACCGCGGTGTCCGCCCACCTGGCCCGCACCCTGGCCGCGGCGGGCCGAGTGCCCCTCGTGGTGGCCATGGGCCGCGGCGGGCCCCCGGAGCCCGAGCTCATCGACCCGGCCACCTTCGACCTGTCGCCCGCTGGCCTCGTCGCCTTGGCGGCGTCCGGCCGGCATGCGGCGAGCGACCATCTGGAGGACGCCCTCATGGCCCGGGTGGTCACCATCGGGACCCGCCGCTGCGGCGGGGGACTGGCCGGGGCGCCGGTGGACAGCACCTTCTCGGCCGGGGTGGAGCTGGCCAATCCCCGGCCCGAGGCCGTGCTCGTCCTGGAAGGCAGCGGGGCGGCCATCCCGCCCGTCCACGCCGACGCCACCGTCTGCGTGGTGCCGGCATCCGCCGACCCGGAGCTGGTGACCGGGTACCTGGGCGCCTACCGACTGTTGCTGTCGGACCTCATCGTCCTCACCATGGCCGAGCCGCCGTTCAGCCGGGGAGACGCCACCCTCGGCGCCATCCGGGACCTGGTGCCCGGGACCGAGCTCGTTCAGACGGTGCTACGCCCGTCCCCCCTGGAACCGGTATCCGGTCGCCGCGTCTACTACGTCACCACCGCGCCACCGGCGGCGGGTCCCGTCCTCGTCGCCCACCTGGAGGAGACCGCCGGCTGCACGGTGGTGGGGACGTCACACAACCTGGCCCGGCGAGCGGCCCTGGCGTCAGACCTGGGTCAGATGGAGGGCGCCGACGTCCTGCTAGTCGAGCTGAAGGCGGCCGGGGTTGACACGGCGACGAGGATGGCCCTCGAACGGCACATGGATGTGGTTTTCTGTGACAACGGGGTCGTCTCCACCGGAGGGGACGGCACCTTCGAGGATCAGGCCCTGGCAGCGGCGCAGTTGGCCGAGGAGCGGTACCAACCATGAGATCGGTGACGAACCTGACCCATCACCACGTCGCGGTCACCGACAACGAGTACGAGCTGCCCTATTCCAAGGGCCTGATGGCGTCGGCCATCACGGCCACGGGCCTCTCGCCGGCCCGGGCGTTCAGCGTGGCCGAGGTCATCGAGGAGCGGTTGGAGGAGTCGGGCCGGGAGACCGTCACCCGGGACGAGCTGAACGACCTGGCCCTCACGGTCATCCGCGAGGAGGTGGGCGACCGTTACGCCGCCTCCTTCGCCAAGTGGCAGATGGTGCAGCGTCTCGACATCCCGCTGGTGATCCTGCTCGGCGGGGCCACCGGCGTGGGCAAGTCCACCATCGCCACCATGCTGGCCAGCCGGCTCGGCATCACCCGCGTCATCCCCACGGACGCGGTGCGCGAGGTCATGCGGTCCATGTTCACCGCCGAGCTGTTCCCGACGCTCCACACGTCGTCGTTCGACGCCGCCCGCCTGGTCCGCCACCCGCTGCCCCGTAGCGCCGATCCCGTCATCATCGGCTTCCGGGAGCAGACGTCGGCCGTCAGCGTGGGCATCGACGCCCTGATCCAGCGCGCCATCGACGAAGGCACCGACCTGATCCTCGAGGGCGCGCACCTGGTCCCGGGGTTCCTCGAGTACAGCCGGTTCAAGGGCAAGGCCGTGGTCGTGCCCTTGGTGGTCACGGTCGACGAGAGCGACGTCCACCGCAGCCACTTCCTCAAGCGGGCCCGAGAGGCCCGGAACCGCCCGTCGGAGCGCTACCTGGACTCGTTCGACAACATCCGCAAGATGCAGCGCTACGTGAAGTCCCTGGCCCTCCAGCACGGGGTGCCGATCGTCCCCTCGTACAACCTCGACGCCACCCTCTCGCAGATCATCGACCTGGTCGTGGGCCAGGCCGTCGAGGCGGTCCCCGCCGACGAGGGCTAACAGCGGCGGTCCCCGCCGACGAGGGGTCCCCGCCGGCGAGGGGTTATCCCCATTTTGCCTGTATGCTGCGGGTGCTGGCCCCGGCGCTCTCAGGCTCAGCAGGCTCAGCAAGATGCCCCGCCGGCTCGTCCGGTCGGACACGTTGGCCTGGCCCACCGGGTGGCGGCACCTCTTCTTCTTGGAAACGCCGGCCCTCCCGTCCGGCCTGCACCCCCGCACTTCCCAGCCCTTGGAGGCAGTATGAGCGAGCCGAGAGGCGAGCGACCGACCAGCACCTCTTCCCGGGCGGAAGCCCTGTGAGCGTGGCGTCCCCCCCGCCGTTCGAGCGTTCGGTGCTGGAGCGCAAAGAGCGCGACGAGCTGGCCACCATCGCCGAGGCCATGGGTGTGAAGCCCTCGGCGCGAATGCTGAAGTCGACCCTGATCGACCAGATCCTGCGGGCGGCGGGCATCGAGACGGCCACCGAGGACAAGCCTCGCCGGGTGCGGACCTCCCGGGCCGCGGCGGCGGCCGCGCCCCCCAACGGGGCCGAGGCGGCGCCTGCGCAGCAGGAGCTGGCCCCGGCGGCGCCCGAGATGCCGGCGGCGCCCGTGGCCCAGGACGGACGGGCCGAGCCGGTCCCCGCCGTGGTGGACGCCCTGCCCGAGGTGCCGGCCGCGGTGGTTGCCGGGGCGGCGCCGGCGGGCAGCAACGGGAGCACCCCGGTCGACACCGACACCACCACCGTCCGCAGTGACGACCAGGACGGCCAGACCGATGCCGGGCCGCGGAGCCACGACCACGGCCACGACGGCGCCCAGCGGACGGATCACCGACCCGGAAACCAGCCCTTCGACGCCGGGGACCCGGCCAACCGCCGCAGCCGCCGGCGGCGCGGCCGCGAGCGGGGTGACCGGGAGGTCCAGCCCGAGCGCAGCGGGCCGCCCGAGCAGCAGTACCAGGGCGAGCCCATCCCCGCCGAGGGCCTGCTCGACATACGCGAGGAGGGCTTCGGCTTCCTGCGTACGAACGGCTATCTGGCCAGCCAGCAGGACGTCTACGTGTCGCTCAGCCAGGTCCGGCGCTTCGGCCTGCGCAAGGGCGACACCATCAAGGGGGCCAGCCGCCCGGCGGGCAGCAGCGAGAAGTACCCGGCCCTCCTCCGCATCGACACGGTGAGCGGGATGACCCCCGACGAGGCCCGCCAGCGGCCCCGGTTCGAGGATCTCACCCCCCTCTTCCCCGACGAGAAGCTGCGCCTGGAGGTACCGGGCGAGCCGGGGAACATGGTCGCTCGCATCGTCGACCTGGTGTCGCCGGTCGGAAAGGGCCAGCGGGGCCTGATCGTGTCGCCACCCAAGGCGGGCAAGACCACCGTCCTCAAGCAGA
The DNA here is from genome assembly GCA_035494015.1 of Acidimicrobiales bacterium. Classification (GTDB taxonomy): domain Bacteria; phylum Actinomycetota; class Acidimicrobiia; order Acidimicrobiales; family AC-14; genus CADCTB01. The sequence goes on along the minus strand of DATJHJ010000158.1, from coordinate 22,530 downwards.
TCGCCCACTCCATCGAGGTCAACAACCCCGAGGTGCACCTGATGGTGCTCTTGGTGGACGAGCGGCCCGAGGAGGTCACCGACATGCGGCGGTCGGTGAAGGGCGAGGTCATCGCCTCCACCTTCGACCGGCCCTCGGACGAGCACACCCAGGTGGCCGAGCTGGCCAGCGAGCGGGCCAGGCGCCTGGTCGAGATGGGCAAGGACGTGGTCATCGTCCTCGACGGCATCACCCGCCTGGCCCGGGCCTACAACCTGGCCGCCCCCACCACCGGTCGCATCATGTCCGGCGGCCTGGCCACCGACGCCCTGTACCCGCCCAAGAAGTTCTTCGGGTCGGCGCGGAATTTAGAGGAGGGCGGATCGTTGACCATCCTGGCCACCGCCCTGATCGAGACGGGCTCCAAGATGGACGAGGTGATCTTCGAGGAGTTCAAGGGCACCGGCAACATGGAGCTCCGGCTGGACCGCCGCCTGGCCGAACGGCGCATTTACCCCGCCCTGGAGGTCAACGCCAGCTCCACCCGCCACGAGGAGCTGCTGTTCGACCCCCACCAGCTCCCGCAGGTGTGGAAATTACGCAGGGTGCTGAATGCGTTGGAACCAGGAGCGGGGCTCGAGTTGCTCATGGACAAGATCAAGCACACCAAGAGCAACGACGAGTTTCTGGCCGAGATCGCCAAAGCCCCCTAGTTTGGAGAACGTATGAAGACCGAGACCCACCCCGACTACGTCACCGCCAACGTCCGGTGCTCGTGCGGCAACACCTTCACCACCCGCTCGGTCCGCCCCGAGCTCCGGGTCGAGCTGTGCAACGAGTGCCACCCCTTCTTCACCGGCAAGCAGAAGCTGGTCGACACCGGTGGCCGGGTCGAGCGCTTCGAGCGCCGTTACGGCCAGCGCAAGGGCCAGGCGGCCAAGAAGTAGGAATTTCTCCAGAAATCGCTCAAGTCGGGGGCCGAACCGGTCGATAAGGGGTCATGGCGGCTGTTGCCCCCTACGAAGCGCTGGTGTGGAGCTGCCCGGAGTGCGGGCACGGGTCATCCGAGCCCCGGGACCGGCGGGCCCACATGGACGCCCACGCCCAGCTGAAGCAGTTCTTCGCCCAGTGGGAGGCGGGCTCCGGGACCGAGAGCGGGCGTCGCCGCCGGCCGTTCTTCATCGTTGCCGGCGCCCTGGTCGTCGCCGTCCTCCTCGCCGCCTTCGCCTTCCTGCTCGTCAGCTCGGGCGGGGGCTCGCCCGTCGTCACGGCTACTCCGCCCGTCGCCGACCGCCCGAGCCCCCCGATCGATGCCACCCCGCCCACGGTGGCTCCGCCGCCCGCGCCCACCTCCGTGGCCCCGCAGGCCGCCCCCAACCCGCCGCCCACCGCGCGGGCCGGCCGGGGCGCGGCTCCCGCCAGCACCGCATCGGCCGGCAGTGGCACGACCACCCCGCCGGCGGCGTCGACGGGCGCGCCCACCCCCACCACCGTCTCGCCCGTGCCCACCGTCCCGCCGGCCTCGGCCACCACCGCCGCCGCTCCGCTGGCCGTCAAGGGATGCGTGCTCGCGGTGTGCGTCCAGCTCGGCAGCTGACGATGGATCCCCGCCCTTCGCGCCGCCCCCTCACGGCGGCCGAAGTCAGGAGCTGAACAGGACCTGCATCCAGCACGACCCGTTCTCGTCCGTCCACACGCCGAAACCGACCTGGGTGAAGCCGGGGGTGAGGATGTTGTGGCGGTGCGGCGGTGAGGCCATGAAGGCGTCCTCGAGCACGGCGGCGGAGCACGGGCCGGTCGTGCCCACATTGTCGCCCCAGCTGGCCCCGGGGCGGCAGCCGATCACCGCCGCGCCGGCGCCGGGATTGTGGGCCAGGACGCCGTTGCCGGCCATCTGCCGGGCGTAGCCTGCGGCCACACCGTCGAGGCAGGCGTTGCGGGCCAGCGTGCCCAGCCCCTGGCCGGTGCGGTCGTTGTTGGTCAGGGGCAGCATGTCGGCCTCCACCGACGGCAGGCGGCCCGAGGCGACCGGCGGCGGGGGCGGCGCGGTGGTGGTCGTACTGGTGCTCGTGGTGGATGTCGTCGACGACGTCGACGAGGCGGACGACGGGGACGACGGCGACGAGGAGGCGGAGGCCGCGGTGGTGGTCGGGTCGGCGGCCGGCGCCGTCGTTGCTGCTGCCGACGTTCCCCCGGCAGCCGTCGACCGGGACAAGCCGGTGGTCGTGGTCAGCAGCGACGCCAGGTCACCGCCCCCGCCGGCGCCCGCACCCGCAGCCGCGAGTGTGGTCGGCGTCTCCGCCGGGTCACCGGCAGAGGTCGCGGGCGACGAGGTCGTCGTCACCAGGGGGTGGTCGACCGCCAACGGCGACGGGGGCGTGCCGAGGGCGGCACGGATCCGGGCCGTGCCCGCCGAGGGCCCGCCCCCGTCGTGGGCGACGACCAGCAGGGCGCTGATCACGAGCACGGCCGGGACCACGGCGAGGGCCGCCCTCCGCGCCGGTCCCCGCGCCTCCCGGGGGCGACGGGACATGGAAGACGACTCTCGCAGCCCGTCACGGGCCTGTCCATTCGGCACCCCAGGTACCCTGGCTCGGTGTTCGAGCGTTTGGCCGGCCTGGAGACCGAGTACGAGGACGTCCTGGGTCGCCTGGCTGACCCCAACGTCTTCGCCGACCAGCGCGCCTACGTCGCCCTCTCCCGCCGGCTGAAGGAGCTCGAGCCGATCGTCCTGGCCTTCCGGGAGCACCGCGCCACCTCCGGCGACCTGGAAGCGGCGAAGGGCATGCTGGGCGAGTCCAGCGGTGAGGACCGGGAGTTCCTGCAGGCCCAGATCGCCGAGGCCGAGGCCACGCTGGCCCGCATCGACGACGAGCTAAAGGTTCTCCTGCTGCCCCGCGACCCGAACGACGACCGCAACGTGATCGTCGAGATCCGCGGCGCCGAGGGCGGCGAGGAGGCCAACCTGTTCGCCAAAGACCTCCACGAGATGTACGCCCGCTATGCCGAGCGGCGGGGTTGGAAGCTCGAGGTGCTGGGGGCCGACCCGTCCGACATGGGCGGGTTCAACGAGGTCACCTTCCTGCTCAAGGGCGACGACGTGTGGAACCGGATGAAGCACGAGGGTGGCCCGCACCGGGTCCAGCGGGTGCCGGTCACCGAGTCCCAGGGCCGGATCCACACCAGCTCGGCCACGGTGACGGTGCTGCCCGAGGCGGCCGAGGTCGACGTCCAGATCGACCCCAACGACCTGAAGATCGACGTCTACCGCTCCACCGGCCCCGGGGGCCAGTCCGTCAACACCACCGACTCGGCGGTGCGGATCACCCACCTGCCGACCGGCCTGGTGGTGGCCATGCAGGACGAGAAGAGCCAGATCCAGAACCGGGCCAAGGCCATGCAGGTGCTACGAGCCCGGCTGCTGAAGGCCGAGCAGGACCGCCAGGCGGCCGAGATGTCCGAGGCCCGGCGGGGCCAGATCGGCGGTGGGGGCCGGTCGGAGAAGATCCGGACCTACAACTACAAGGAGAACCGGGTCACCGACCACCGCATCGGCCTGACCTTGTACCACCTGGACCGCGTCCTGCAGGGCGACCTCGACGAGGTGGTCGACGCCCTGCTCGCCGACGAACGGGCCCGCCAGCTCCAGGGGGAGTAACCGAGCCGGGCCGTTAAGTTAAGGCTGGATGCGGGCCCAGAGGCGGGCCCAGGGCGTGCGCTGGAGCCGGACGGACAGGTCGGCGTCGCCGGCGGCCGAGATTCGGGCGGTGGCGTGGCGGCTGTCGACCTGATGGACCGGGCCCTGCACCTCGACGATCCGCCAGCCCGGGGGCACGGAGAGGGACACCTCGGTGTCGCTCGGGGCCAGCGACGGCTGCTGGGGCAGGCCGAGCCGGTACCACCCGCGGGCGTCGAGCTGCAGGCGGCCGGCCAGGTCCACGGTGACCGTGCGTGACTGCTGCGGCGGGACGCTGACGCTCGTCGAATAGGACCGTCGCCCCAGCTCGGACGCCGAGGCCAGGCCGGGCGAGGCGCTGGCCAGGCCGAACGGGCTGTAGATCGACAGGTAGGTCTTGTTCTCGGCCGAGGCGTCGTTGCGCAGACCCACGTCCACCCGGGCCGAGAGGGTCGCCGGCTTGTGGCCCGGATCGAGGTCGACGTCGTAGTGGACGGCCCGCACCAGCCCCCCGTCGATCCCCTTCCCGGACAGGTTCTGGTTGACGACCAGCAGCGAGTCGCCGGTGACGGGCGGGACCCGGCCGGCCGCCCCGATCCGCTCGAACACGGCCTCCTCCTCAGGCTGCCCGGCGTAAAGCAGCAGGTGGCCGTCCCGCACCGTGTCGCCGAGGCCGGCGGCCAGGCGGGCGGGTGAGCCCAGGTCGGCGGCAAGGAAGGACTCGAGCGTGCGCTGGGCCACGGCGGCCAGGAAGGCCTGGCGCTCGCTCTCGACCGGGAACCGGAGCGGGGCCTGGCGGACGAGGATGTCCAGGGCGTTGTCGCCCGTCACCGGCGCCGGCCACCCGGCGACGGTGATCGGTCCCGTCATTCGCAGCAGGCCGGCGAGACCCGGCAGGTCGAGCCCGATCACCCCGTCGACGGCCGCGCCGCCCGACTCCGGGTAGAGGCGGGTGATGACCTGGCCGGTCACGCCGAAGTCGGGGGAGACATTGACGTTCTCCCAGGTGTTGGCGGGGTCGAACAGCCGGTACCGGTCGGCGAAGCCGTCCAGGCCGTCGAGGGTGCGGAGCGGACCGGAGGCGTTGAGCTGCTCGATCGAGCCGAACCGGCTGAGCCGCCGGCGCCCGCCGGTCACCTCGACCTCACCCCAGGCCCGGACGACACCGCCGCCGCCTCGGAGCTCGGTGTTGTCCTGCACGGCCACGAAGTAGCGGCGGGTCCCGTCCTGGCCGAGCAGCCCGGGGGCCAGGCGGGCGATCTCGGCCGCCGCTCCCACGCGTGCGGAGGCCGTCCCCAGGGTGGTGCGCAGCTGGGTCACCGCGGTGGCCAGCGAGGGCCAGAGGTACGGCCGGTCGTAGCCGGCCAGCTGGGCGACGGACCGCTGGAGGGCCGTGGCCGACGCCTCCAGGGCGGGAGCCAGGCGGGCGGCCTGCCCGAGGGAGTCCGAGCCCGCGCCGAGCGGGATCTGCGGGGCTTGGACGGCGGCGGCCAGGTCCTCGGCCGAGCGGGTGACCCGGAGCCCCGCCCCGACCAGGGCCCTGGTGGTGGCCAGGTTGGCGCGCACGCCGGGAAGGAGCAGGCCGAGGGAGGTCATCGGTCCATGGAGCAGGCGCTGGGCGTGCCCCAGGCGGCCGTCGGCCTCCGCGAACAGCGCCGCGGCGTGCCCGCCGTCACCGGCCGCCACCGCGTCCAGCCCCTGGCGCGCCGCCGTGGCCCCGGCGATGCCCGGACCGTGGGCCCGCAGCATGGCGATCGCCGCCGGCGCGGCCAGCACGACCAGCCCGAGGACGCCAGCCGCAGCCGCCAGGCGGAGCCGGCGGGGCAGGCCGACGAGACGCTCCTGGTAGACGTCGGCCCGCAGGACCACGGCGCTCAGGACGGCGAGCTCGATGATCGTCGCCAGCACCGCGACCGAAAGGTCGATGACATCGCGCCCGGCCAGGACGGCGAACAGCCCGACGGCGGCCTCGACGATCACCAGGACGGCGACCGCCATCCCGGGGGACAGGCCGAGGGCCACGAGGCGGTGCGAGAGGTGGTCCTTGCCCCCTTGGGAGACCGACAGCCCGTGCCGGACCCGGGCCAGGGTGACCGTGGTGGTGTCGAGCACGGGCAGGGCCAGCAGCATGAGCGGGACGGCGAAGCTGGCCGGCGGGGTCAGGGCCGGGCTCACGCTGATGGCGGTGACGGCCAGGACGAAGCCGAGGAACAGGCTGCCCGTGTCGCCCATGAAGATCGAGGCCGGGCGCTTGTTGTGGGCCAGGAACCCCACGCAGGCACCGGCCAGGGCGGCGGCGACGGTGGCCGTCGCCGGCTGTTCGCCCAGTACGGCCAGGGCGAAGATGGCGGTGGCGGCGGCGGCGGAGACACCGGCCGCCAGACCGTCCATGTTGTCCAGGAGGTTGACCGCGTTCGTCACCCCGACGATCCACACCAGGGTTATGGCCCCGTCGAGCGGCCCGATGTCGGTGGCGTGGATGCGCAGGCCGGCGGCCAGGGCCACGGTCGCCACCCCCATCTCCACGATGGTGCGGAACATGGCACTGACCGAGCGATGGTCGTCGAGCAGGCCGAGACAGCCGATCAGCGACCCGCCCAGGGCGACGATCTCGACCTGGTTGGTGCGTCCGGACGTGAAGAGCGTGCCGATCAGGACGGCCACGATCAGGCCGACGCCGCCCAGGTACGGCGTGGGGTCCTTGTGGCTCTTGTGGGAGGCGACCGGGTGGTCGACGAACTCGGTGGCCACGGCGATCCTGCGCAGGACCGGCGTCCCGAGCAGGGTCACGAGGGCCGCCGCGACCAGGGCGAAGGCCCAGGACGGGCCTGGCATCAGGGAGTGCCGGCCACCCTGGCTGCCACCTCGGCGGCGGCCTCGACCAGCATCTCCGACAGGATGTCGTCGAGCGTCCGGGTCGGGGCCCAGCCGGTCAGGTTCCGGATCCGGTCGATGGACGGGACCCGGCGCTGCATGTCCTCGAAGCCGGCCGGATAGGCCTGGTCGTAGGGGATCAGGCTGATCGTGGACCCCGTGTTCGCCCGCTCGATGATCTTCTCGGCCAGGCCCAGGATGGAGATCTCCTCCTGCGAGCCCACGTTGAACACGCCGCCGACCGCGGCGGGCTCGTCGAGAAGGCGGAGGAGGGCATCGACCACATCGGTGACGTGGCAGAAGCAGCGGCTCTGGGTCCCGTCGCCGTAGATGGTCAGGGGTTCGCCGGCCATGGCCTGGCGGGCCAGCCGGGGGAGCACCATGCCGTAGGCGGGGCTCTGGCGGGGGCCCACGGTGTTGAACAGCCGGACCACCGTGGTGGGCAGCCCCCGCTCACGGTGGTAGGCGTAGGCCAGGACCTCGTCGACCGCCTTGGCCGTGCTGTAGGCCCAACGGGCGACGGTGGGGGTGCCGAGGATGCGGTCGTCCTCCTCCCGCAGGGGGACGTCGGTGTTCTTTCCGTATATCTCGGACGTGCTGGCGAGCAGGATCGGGCGGCGGTGCCGGAACGCGGACTCGATCACGATCTCCGAGCCCCGGATGTTGGTGGTGAACGACCGCAGCGGCTCCTCGACGATCAGCTTGACCCCGACGGCGGCGGCCAGGTGCACGACCACGTCGCACTGGTGCATGAGCATGTCGACGGCCAGCTCGTCGAGGACGGAGCCGTGGACGAACTGCAGGTTGGGGTGGTTGCCGAGGTGGTCGAGGTTGCGCAGCCGCCCGGTCGAGAGGTTGTCGAACGCCACCACCAGGTCGCCCCGGGCCAGCAGGGCCTCGACCAGGTGGGAGCCGATGAAGCCGGCCCCGCCGGTGACCAGGAAGCTCCGCCTCACCGGGGACACACTACCGGCGCCGTCGCCCCCCGCTGGGGTCGCGATCACGCCGTCGTCGACTGCTGGCGAGCGGTGAACCACGCCACGGTCTGGGCTAGGCCGTCGGCGAAGGGGACTGCGGGATCGTGGCCGAGGTCGTGGCGCAGGGCGCTGATGTCGGCCTCGGTGTGGCGGACGTCGCCCGCTCGGGGCTCCACGTGGACCCGCGCCGGCTCCACGCCCATGATCCGGCCGAGGACGGCGAGCAGGTCGAGCAGCGAGTGGACCTCGCCGCCGCCGACGTTGAAGGCCCGCCCGGCGCACCGCTCCGAGGGGGCGGTGGCGGCGGCCAGGGTGGCGGCGACCGCGTCGGAGATGTACGTGAAGTCCCGGCTCTGCTCGCCGTCGCCATGGACGATGGCCGGCTCCCGCCGGGACAGGGCCTCGATGAACAACGGGACGACGGCGGCGTAGGCCGAGTCGGGCCGCTGCCGGGGGCCGTAGACGTTGAAGTAGCGCAGGGCCACCGTTTCAAGGCCGTACAGCTCCCAGAAGACCCGGGAGTAGTGCTCGCCGGCCAGCTTGCTGACGGCGTAGGGCGACCGGGGGATGGTGGCGGCGCTCTCCGGCGTCGGCCGCTCCGCCGCCCCCCCGTACACGCTGCTGGACGACACGTACACGACCCGGCGAGCCCCGGCCAGGCGGGCGGCGTTGAGCACGGTCAGGGTGCCGTGGGTGTTGGCCCGGTCGGTGGCCAATGGGTGCTCGACCGAGCGCAGCACGGCGCGGTGGGCGGCGAGGTGGAACACGACATCGACGTCCTCGACGGCCTTGGTCACCACTTCCGCGTCGGCCACGTCGCCCTCGATCAGCTCGGCCCCGGGAGGGACGTTCTCGAGGTACCCGGTGGACAGGTCGTCCAGCACGCGGGTCGGATGCCCGTCGGCGACCAGGCGCTCGGCCAGGCTGGAGCCGATGAAGCCGGCGCCGCCGGTGACGAGCACGTTCATGGCCCAAGACGCTACCCCCTCCGGTCCGGCGCCTAGACCAGCACGGGCTCGGCATATCATGTGCCGTGGGCACCGGCAGCCGGACGGGTAACGGCGGCGCGGGCAAGCTGCCCTCGTGAGCCAGGAGCTGTTCGACGAGGCGTCGAGCTACGAGGAGATGCTCAACCGCGGGCTGCGCCTGTCGGGGGAGAGCAAGACCTTCTTCATGGAGGGAAGGCTCCGCCGGCTGCGGGCGCTCCTCCCCCCGGATTTCGCGCCCGCCCAGGTCCTCGATTTCGGTTGCGGCACCGGAGAGACGTCCCGTGGCCTGCTCGAACGCTTCGGCGGGACCCACGTGGTCGGCATCGACGTGTCGGCCGGTGCCCTCGAGCACGCCCGCCAGCTGCATGGTTCCTCCGACATTTCCTTCTTCGACGTCGACTCCTTCGAGGCGCCCGGGGCCTTCGACCTCTGCTATTCCAACGGCGCCTTCCACCACATCGACCCCCCGGAGCGGCCCCGGGTCCTGCGCCGGCTGCGCGAGCTGCTCCGTCCCGGCGGCCTGCTGGCCGTGTTCGAGAACAACCCGTGGAACCCCGGCACCCGGGCAGTCATGCGCCAGATCCCCTTCGACCGTGACGCCCAGACCCTCGATGCCCGGCGCATGCGCCGGCTGGTGATCGAGTCCGGCTTCGAGGTGGTCGGCCCCGCCCGCCACCTGTTCATCTTTCCCGCGCCGCTCCGGGCCCTGCGCCGGATCGAGCCCCGGCTCGAGCTGCTCCCGCTGGGCGCCCAGTACCTCGTGCTGGCCCGACGTCCGCTCTGACCCTCCTGGCCCGCCCGTGAACCGGTCGCCCGCCACGGTGGCCGCCGCGCCCGACGGGGTCGAACGGCGCGGCCGCGCCGGCCCCTCGCTCCCGGCGACGGTCGTCGCAATTGCCCTCAGCGCGGTGTGCTCGGTCCTGCTCCTGTGGCCGCAGCACGGCCGGGCCCTGAACTGGGACGAGGTCGACTACGTGAGCGCGGCCCGCAAGGGGGTGGTGACCAACCTGTGGGAGCGGGGCTCGCTGTCGGTCCCCGCGTACGTCCGCTTTGCCTACGACAAGGTGCGACACCGGGAGCCCCACCTGCCGGCCGGCTACCAAGAGGCCCAGGACCCCTTCCGGCTCCGCCACGGGCACTCCCCGGCCGTGGTGGTGGCCATGACCCCGTTCGCCCACGCCCACAGCGAACGGGCCCTGCGCTTCGTGCAGCTGCTCGGCGCCGTGGCCCTGACCGTGGCCCTGGTCGTCGCCTACAGGGTCGTCAGCCCGAGCTGGACCTGGCCCGGTTTGGCCGTGATCCTCGTCGTCGCCCCCTGGTACGGCTGGCACATGTTCCGCACCGTGCAGTTCCACGGCTGGGCGACGGTGTGGCTGTGCCTGGCCGTCGCCTCCCTGTGCCGATGGCTCACCGGCGGGCGGTCACGGAACTGGGGCCTCGCCCTGTGCGCCACCCTGGCCGCCCTCATCCTCACCCTCGAGTCGAGCGCCTTCGTGCTGCTCGGCGTGGTGGTCTGCCTGGTGATCTGGGTCCGCGGTCTCGGCCGCCGGGCCCGCGTGCCCTGGATCAGACAGTACCTGGTGCCCGGGTTGCTGACCGTCCTGGCCATGAGCGTGCTGGTCTGGCCCGGCTTGGTGGTGAAGGGCGGCCTGTTCAAGCTCCCCGCCGAGCGCTTCTACCAGGTGTTCCTGGGCGAGAGCGACGTGTACTACTTCAACAGCTCGGCCGACGTGCTCTCCTACCTGCTCCCCGCCCTCGCCGGGCTGGCGACCGTGGTGTACTTCTGGCGCAATCGGCGGGACGAGGTCCTGCGGTGGGGCCCGCTGGTCGCCGTCGCCGTCGTGTACGTGGCGTCGGTCCTGCGGCTGGCGGTGAGCGAGACCTACTTCCTGCCCGCCCTGGCGCCGCTGCTGGTCCTGGCGGCCTGGATGGTGGGCGAGCTGCGCCCGACCATGCGGATGGCGGTCGTCGCCGTGCTGGCGGTGGCGATGCTGGGCGGCGCCATCTCCCTGGAAGGGGCGAACGCCCGAGGCCGGCGCAGCGACCGCCAGCTGCGGGCCGACATGGCCTTCGTCGGTGATCTCCTCGGCCGCTCGCCCGGCCTGCTCGACGGAGGCGCCATCTTCCGCCACTACCTCCCGGCGAGCCAGATCCAGGATCTGTCCTACGACGCCACCGGCCTGCTGATCCGGCGGGACGGCAAGTACGAGCCGGTGCCCCCCGCGGCCTACCAGGGCACGGTCGTCGGCATCCTCAGCACCCGCACGGTCTTCCTCCAGGGGCCGGGTGCCACCGAGCTCACCTCACACTGCCGCCGGGTCGACCGGCCCACGTTGGTGCTCTGGGACTGCCGGCGCCTCGGTACGTGACCGCTCCAGGGGCGGGTCGGCGGCGGGCAGGCGGGGGCCTCGCCCCAGCGGGGCCGTATCCCTCCGCCGGGCGGACGAGAACCGGTGGGTGAGCAGGAACCTGACCATGCGGACACCGTCGCGAACCGGGTAGAGCTTGCTGGTGCCGACGCGCTCGGCGTACGGGATCCGGATCTCCCCCGCCTTCACCCGCGGGCTGGTGAAGGCTTCGAGCTTGATCTCGTGGGACAGGGCCATGCCGGTCGAGGTCAGGCGGATCTCGTCCAGGACGGCGGTGCGGAAGACCCACATGCCCGACTGGGCGTCCTTGAGGTGAAGGCCGTAGAAGGCGTTGACCAGGGTGTTCAGCAACCGGTTGCCGAAGCGGTTGCGGAAGCTCATGTTCGTTCGATCGTGCAGGGGGAAGCGGCTGCAGGACAGGAAGTCGTACCCGCCCTCGACCAGGGCGTCGACCAGCTCGAGGCAGTCCTGCACGGGGTAGGTGCCGTCGCCGTCGGAGGTGACGATGACGTCGCCCCGGACCATGGGCAGGCCCCGGATGTAGGAGCCGCCGTACCCGAGGTTGTGCGGATGACGGACGACCCGCACCCGCTCGTCCTCCTCGGCCACTTCCACGGTTCGGTCGGTGGAGCAGTTGTCGAGGACGAGGATCTCCTCGACCTCGGCGGGAATGGCCTTCAGGACGCGGGGCAACCCCTGCTCCTCGTTGAGGCACGGGATGACGACGGTGATCCGCGGCCTCTGACCACTGCCTCCAGGCTCTCGCCCGTTCATCCCGTCTCCCAGCATGTCCCGCCTCGGCGTGGCGCCCCCCGCAACGGTCCTGACGGGTGGCTCGTGGACCGGTTCACCCTATACCGATGCCCGGAAGCCCTCGACGCCATGCCCGCTGCCCTGCTCGGGGGTGGGTAAGACTGGCCACAAGCTGCTGACCCGAGAGGAACGCCTGGCGATGGACCCGCCTCGAGAGGGCAGCGAAGGCGCAGTCGAGGTCCCCCAGGTGGCCGCGGATCTGCCGCCCTCCACGAGGACGGCCCGCTCGGCCCGCGGGCGCATTCTCGTCGCGGTGGCCCTCGTGGCCACCCTGGTCGCCGGCGTGAACGCTCGGCTGTTCGTCTTTCCCCCCTCGGACACGCCGGCGTGGGCGGATGCGGTCGTCATGCTCTCGGGCGACCACGGCGAGCGGCTCCCACGTGCGCTGGCCCTGATGCGGGCCGGCGTGGCCCGGACGCTCGTGCACGACGGGGAACCGGATTCGGCAGAAGCCAAGGAGCTGTGCCAGAAGCCACAGACGTTCGAGGTGGTCTGCCTCCACCCCGAGCCGGACAACACCGGGGCGGAGGCCGTCGCCCTCGGCCGGCTGGCCTTGAACCGCGACTGGAAGACGCTCGTGGTGGTGACCTCGACCCAGCACGCGGCCCGGGCCGGGCTCCTGTTCCGCCGGTGCGTCTCCGCCGACATCCACATGGTGCCGGCCCGTCCCGCCTTCGCCTGGCGGCTCACGGCCCGGTTGATCGGGGAGGAATGGGTGAAGCTGGCCTACCTGGTCACCGTCGACCGGGGGTGCTGAGGATCGTCGGCCGGCAGCCGGCCGACGACCAGTAGCCCGATCCGCTCCGAGACCGACAGCACGTCCAGCCCCGCCTCCTCGAACCAGGGCTCGACGTCGGCGAACGAGAATCGTCGCTCGATCGGCGCGCTGAGCCGGTCGAACGTGTCGAGACGGAGGGCCCGCAACGGCCGGCGCCGGTAGAGGGCGAGGGGGAAGTCGTCGAGCGGCTTGCCCAACCGGTCGGCCACCGCGCATCCCACGACCAGGCCCCCGTAGAGGCCAGCGGCGATGCCGGCGGAGACGACCCGTAGGACGGGGTGGGGCATCCGGCGGGTCACGGTGCGGAGCATGGTCGCGGCCCCGAGCCCGGCGGCGCGCACCCCCCTCGTCGTCGGCCGGCTGTAGAGGTACACGACGAAGATGCCCCCGGGGGCGAGCAGCCTGGCCAGGGACCGGAACCCCTCGAGCGGGTCCTCGAGGTGGTGGAGGACGCCCAGGCAGGAGATGAGGTCGAAGCTCCGGTCGGCCAGCGGCGGCTCCCGCAGGTCCGAGCGCACGACCACGACGTTGGGCAGGGACGCGAGGTTGGCCGCCGCGGCCACGACCGCATCCGAACCGTCCAGGGCGACGAGGGCGGCGACATGGCGGGCGGTGATGCGCGAGAAGCGGCCCATCCCGCAGCCGGCGTCGAGGGCCACGCGCTCCCGCAGCTCCTCGGTGGGGACGGCGCCGAAGTACTCCTGCCAGTAGGACTCGTCCTCGGGCAGGGTCTCGTGGAAGTGGGTCCATTCGTAGCCGAAGCTCTTGAACGTGTCCTCGGTGGCGCGGTCCCGCGCCACCAAGGAGAAGTCGTAGTAGCCGTCGGTGCGCGGGTAGCGGTGGCCCTCACTGCAGGAGAGGACGTCGTCGTCCTGGGCGAGCGGGCCGCGGCAGCGCGGGCAGCGGAGCCGGTCGAGGACGGCTCCAGGGACCATGGACCAACGGTAGCGGCGGGCCCAACCCCTCGGGTTCGGTCGTGGGGGGTGGGCCCGGGCGGTCCCTACCCGGGCCCGGCGTCGACGTGGGCGATGAACGACCGCCCGGCCCAGTGGAAGTCGTGGTAGTGGCTGAGGGTGATCTGGGGGTTGCGGCTGAGCCACTCGGCGCACGCCTTCTGCTCGCCCATGTCGGGGCGGCTGCGGAAGCAGTGCCAGTCGTCGAAGGCGAGCACGGATCCGTCTTGGAGCAGGTCGGTGACGAAGTCGAGGGCGCACATCGTCGAGACGTACAGGTCGCAGTCGACCCAGACGATGGACGCGGCGTGGAGCCCGATATCCGCTGGAGACGTGCCGGGAAGGGTCGACTCGTAGAACCCCTCCACCACCGTCACCCGGCCGAGGTCGACGCCGGCCCGCCGCAGGTTCTGCTCGAACAACGACCGCTCGGCCGAGAACTGGCCCTTCACGAACTCGCCGTCGGCGTCGCTCGCCGACGTCTCGGGGTCGGGAAGGCCACGGAACGAGTCGAAGGCGTAGAACCGGACGTCGTGGCGGCCCGAGACCCGGGCCGAGTCCCAGGCGTTGATGAACGAGTCGCCCCGGTAGACCCCGAACTCCAGGTAGTCGCCCGCCACCTGGCTGAACGCGGTGTAGTTGAAGGCGTCGACGATCATCTCCCGCTGGCCGCGCTGCTTCGACGTCTCGAGCAGGCGGGCGCGAGTCAAGGCCAACGTCGTCCACTTGCGGACCGACCGCATGTTGAGCCGCTGGATGGCGTCAGGCACGTCGGTCAATCGTTGCGGGCGACGGCCCACACGACCATCGGGACGTCGGGATCGTTCTTGAGCGAGTGCCACGGCCGGTAGGGGGCCCACTTGCGGAGGTTCCTGCGGGCGCACTGGCGGTTGCCCCAGGTCTTGATCGACTCGATGCGCAACCCCGCGCCCTCGAGCAGCACGCGCACCCCGCTCGACGTGAGGCGCCAGTAATCGTCCGGGTGGCCGTGGATCTTCACCAGGAACGGCGTGCTCACCAGGATGCGCCCGCCGGGGCGGCAGAGCCTGCGGAGGTTGGCCACCGCCTTGGTCAGGTCCGGCACGTGTTCGAGCACCTGCTCGCAGATCACCACGTCGTAGGCGCGGTCGGGGAGTTGGTCCCCGCACAGGTCGAACTCCGGGTACTGCAGGCTCACGTACGACTTCCACGGCAGGCCGGCCCGGTCGGAGCCGCTCACCTCCACCGCCTCGTGCTGCTCCGGCGGGAGGGCCCGGAGGTAGTCGGCGGCGTCTTTGTTCATGACCGTGCGCATCCACTGGCGGTCGGCGGGGGCGGGGTGGCGCACCGACTGCACCCAGCGCCGCGGCCCGTCCGGTACGTGACGCCACACGCGTCGAGCGAGGGACTCGGGAGTGCTGGCCACGGGCCGCCAGCGTACCGGCTGGTCCCGGAGGGGCCGGCCCGGCCGAAGTGCCGCCCTCAGCGCGTGGTGAGCTCCATCGGCACCTCGACGGCATCGGTGGCCGACTGCACCATGGCGGTGATGGTCCAGGGCCCGTCGGTCGACAGGGCACTGGAGAAGCCCTGCCAGTGGCTGTCGGGGCTGCGCGTCAATGCGACGGTCGACGCGGCGACATCGGGGCGATCCTTGGGCTGGAGCCGAAGCGAAACGGAGGCGACCGCCACGGGTTGGCGCGAGTCGTAGTCCACCACCGTGGCGTCGAAGTGGTTCGGGCCTGCCGCACCAGGGCTCACGACGAGGCGAAGGCGCACGGACGTGGCCTCGTCGGACCCGTCGAGCTCCACCGACGGGGGCCGCTGGAGCTTCGACGCCTCCGCGACCGATGCCGAGGGCGGAAGGCCGGCGAGCACCGCCGTGGCCCCCAGGGCCGCCACGCCGAGCAACACCTCCGCCCGCACGGTCCGGCGAAGGCCGACGAGGCGCCCCATGGCCGCGGCGGCGACGTGGCGGAAGTGGCTGCGGGCACCGAGGGCGACGAGGCCAGCGAACAGCCCGAGCTTCACCAGCAGGGTGACGCCGAAGCTCGTGTCGAACAGCCCGTTCCAGGATCCGACCTCGTCGACGGCCCGTAGGGTTCCGGTCAGAGCGACGAGGCCCAGGGTGCTGGCGGCCACCCGGGAAAACCGCTTGGCCAGTCCGGGTTGGCGGCTCACGTCGTCCCGCCGGAGGGCGATCAGGAGCCAAGCCAGCCCGCCGATCCAGGCGCCGACGGACGCGATGTGGAGCCACTGCACCCCGACGGTGAACCAGGGCACCGTGGACCCGTCGGCGTGGCCGGAGAGCGCCCGCTGGAGCATCACGGCCGAGGCACCGAGGCCGACGGCCACGAGCCCGGCCCGGCGGGGGCGCAGGCTCACCCAGCACACCGCCAGCCAGGTCAGCCCGACGGCCATGGCCTGGACCTGGAGCTTCTGCCCCGTGGACGACTGCAGGAGGTCAGAGAGGCTCGTTCGGGTGGTGGCCCGCTGGTCGGCGATGGTCAGCACGAGCCCGAGGGCGGCGATCGCCCACGCCACATTCAGAGCCCACACTGAAAGAAGGGTGGGCGTGGCCACGACGAACAGCCCGACGACCGCCCCGCCGAGCAGCAGCACGGCGCCGGCGTAGAACAGCCACCGACCCGAAATGGCCACGACCGTCGGGGGCCGCACGCCGGTCTGACTCCTCGACGACTCCGGTGCGACCGCGGGCACGCCGACCCCGAACGCCACCGTCCCCACCGTCGTGTGGCCGTCCGTCATCGATGTCGTGCGCCACGTCACGGTGTAGGTCCCGTCAGGCAGCGGCGGGAGCGGGACCCGAGCACGCGTCGGAAGACCGGGGATCTCCGTCCGCCCCACCTCCACCCGGACGCCGGATGCGTCGAGCACGTGGACCACCGTCAACAACGGGTCGACCGCCTCGGTGAAGGTGAGGAGCACTTCCGAGGGCGCCTTGTCCACCGTGGCGCCATCGGCCGGCGAGGACTCGACGAGCAGGGCGTGGGCCTGTGCCGGCACGCTGGCGAGCGTTCCGTACACCCCGAGGAACACCAGCCCGGCGAGCATGCCGGCGACTCGGCGCTTCACCAGCAGGCGATCACCGGCTGAGCGACTCGGCGGCGCCGGCCGCGGTCTCGCGCCGGAAGCGGGATCATTCGAAGATTCTCTCGTGACGGGGTGCTGGGAAGGATCTCGGACGGCCCAAAGAAGTCCTGTTGCTATTGCGAAGTTCGGATAGTCTGTCACCGCTACAGCAGGCATCGAACCATCTGGTTCGCATCCCGGGGGTCCGAGAATTGCGCCCATCGCACCGTCGTCTTGCCGCCGTCGGAGCAGTTGCCGCCTTGGCGGTCATCGTGCCGGCCAGCGTTTCCTGGGCCTGCGTGGCTCCCGTTTCCCTCACCACCGAGCGGTCCACGGTCCAGCCCGGCGGCACCGTCAAGGTCATCGGTAGGGAAACGGCACCGGGAGCGCCGATCGAGATCCGTCTCGATGCTCCCGACGGGCCGGTCCTCCTGACGGTCACCGGGCAGCCGGGTGGCATGTCGAGCAAGTGGGACGCCGACGTGACCATCCCGGCCAGCACGCCGTACGGGAAGCACGTTCTCTACGCGGTGCAGAACTACCGCAACATGAACGCCACCGTCCCGAAGGCGACCATCTACGTCGGGACCCAGCCGGACCCGGCGCCCACGCCCGACCCTCGCGCCGCCTCGATGGATGTCGGCTCCGGCCCGAGCACGGTCAGCCTCGTCCTGCTGGGCTTGGTCGCCGCGGCAGGGGGCCTGCTGCTCGTCGGCGGCCTCACCGCATTGGCGAGATCCCGCAGCGGCGGGCCGGGGCCCGAGCCGGCCCGCGTCACGGCGCCCTAGCCCCACCACAGTTCTGTTGATCGGAAGGACGCCATGAAGACCCGCCACCTGCGAGCGGGAGTCGCTGCGGCGGCTCTGGGAGTGATGATGACTGCTTCGGGCGGTCTGGCTGCGGCCGAGCCGGGGCCGACGCCGTATACCTACAAGCAGGCGACGTTCAAGCCCCAGGCCGTCGACGTGAAGTTGCTTACCGCGGCTTCGCAGATGACCAAGGACCAGGAGGCACCCGCCCGGGCCTTCACCGGCCCGACCTCGATGGTGGCCAACCCCGACAACCCGCGGATCGTCGTCGCCGCCACCGCCGACCTCCGCGACAAGGTGTGCTACCTGACGGTGTCGCGGGATGCGGGCCGCACCTGGAAGTTCTCCAAGGAGCTCCCCACCGACTCCAAGTACCCCTACTGCGCCCAACAGAGCGCCGGCATCCCCGAGGCCATGGTCGCGTGGGGCAGCGACGGCACGCTGTACTACCTCCACACGGCCTACGGCGAAGGGGAGGGGCCGCGTTTCCCGGGCAAGTTCAGCGTGATCCTGGCCCGCACCAAGAACCTGGGCGAGTCCTGGCAGTACACGATCGTCGAGAACGCCCGCGACCGGACCGGGGACGCAATCTCCGACTGGGCGTCACCAGGCCTCGCCATCGACACCTCGGGCCCGCGCGACGTCATTTACGTCGGGTTCAGCCAGAGCTTCCCCGACGCGCCGCGCGACTCGCCCCTGCAGGCTCCGCACTCCATGGTGGCCACGTCCACGGACGGCGGCGTTACGTTCAGTACCCCGCTCGACCTCAACACGTTCCAGCGCCCCAGCCAAACCGTGAACGGCAAGCAGTACCAGCTGTTCATGGACACCGGCTTCGGCTCCCCCTTCCTGGTCGCCCACGGCGGCGTGGTCCTCGCCGTGGCCGGCGCCAACTTCCCGTTCAACGACCAGCCGGCGCCGCCACCCGAGGCCGGGACCGGCCTGAGCGCCGGTAGCTGGTACGCCAACCCGTTGCCCCAGCTGATCGCCCGCTCCACCGACCAGGGCAAGACATGGACGATCACGACCCTGGGCGACCCGATCCTGGCCGGGACCGGAACATTCACCGGGTTGGGGTGGACGGAGAAGGGCGGCGACAAGGGGACGTTCGTCGCGACCTACGCGGCAACCCCACCGACGTCGCCCACGATCGCCCTGGCCGACATCGTCGTGCAGCGGTCGACCGATAGCGGCGTCACGTGGAGCTCGCCGCTGGCCATCGACGACGACCCACCGGAGATGAAGGCCACCGGCTTCTACCCGCAGCTCAACGTCTCGCCCAACGGCCGCATCGACGTCGCCTGGCAGGACAACCGGGAGACGACCGACTTCCACTTCAACGTCCGGTACACGTACTCGACCGACGGCGGGCTGACGTGGGCGAAGAACATCAGGGTGAACGACATGCCCGTCAACTTCAACTACGGCGTCAGCTTCAACTCCGACCTGCGCCAGCCCAATGGGGTGGCATCGGCCGACGAGTACGCCATCGTCGGCTGGGCCGATACCCGCAACGCCGACGACGTGACCCAGACGCAGGACAACTACGCCGCCGCGGTGCAGTTCGAACCGCTGCCGACGACGAAGAACACCACCGCCCCGGTCATCGCGGCCATCTTCGCGGGGCTGGTCGTCGCCGGCGCCGTTCTGTTGATCCTCCAGGCCCGCAGGCGACGGATCGGGCCCGCCCCCGCCCCGACCGCATCGCGGGTCAGCGTCTGATTTTCCGATCCCGGCAGGACGGTCCGGCCCAGTCCGAGAGGGTTGGCACCCATCCCGTGCTCGTCGTCGCAGCAACGGTTGTCACCGTTTTCATCCTCTCCGTCGTGATCTACTCGGTCGGCGACGGCGACGGCCAGAACAGTGCGGGGGGAGGCGGCGCCAACCTGGCCGGCTCTTCGCCGACCGGCGCCTGCGGGCAAGGGGCGCCGGCCGACCCCACGTACACGGTCGACGTTGTCTCCAACCCGCAACCGCCCCGGCCGGAAGGCACCACGTTCCAGCTCACCCTGCGACACGAGGGCCGACCGATCACCGGCGCCAAGGTCTGCCTGACGGCTGACATGCCCGACATGCAGCATCCCGGCATCAGCGCCGTGGCCACGGAGGGCTCGGGCGGGCGGTACGAGGCTCGATTCCAGTTCGGCATGGGAGGCACCTGGCGCACCGCGGTCACCATCGCCGAGCCGGACAAGCCGGTGGTTTCCGTCCCTCTCACCTTCCAGGTCGCCGAGAGCTAACGGACCGGGGCCCGGGAGCGCAGCCGGTAGCGCAGGATGCCGTGGGCGGCGAGCCCGGTGACCGAGTAGGCGACCACGCTGCCCCACGCCGCGCCCACCACGCCGTGGCTGGGGATCAGGACCAGGTCGGCGACGACGACCACGAGGCAGCCGGCCACCGCGGCGATGGCGGCGTCGCCCAGGCGGCTGAAGGCGGCGGCGACGAGGGCCCCGTCGATGTAGAACAGGGTGATCCCGAACTCGGCCAGCAGCAGGACGCGCAGCGGCGTCACCGCCCCGGCGTACTGGCTGCCGAAGAGGATGCGCACCGCGAAGGGGGCGACGAGGAACGCCGAGGCGGCCAGGGCGGCGGTGACCAGGAGGCAGTAGACGCGCGTGCGGCCGAAGTCCTCGACCTTGGCTGTCCCGGACGCCAGCCGGTGGAAGATGGGCTGGCCCATGGCCAGGGCCGGCAGCCGGAGGATCTCGGGAGCGGTGGCGGCCACCGAGTACACCCCGACGGCGGCCGGGCCCAGGAAGAGGCCGAGCAGGTAGCGGTCGAGGCGAAAGGTGAGGATGCCGCTGAGGTCGACGGCGATGCCGGGAAGCCCGGTGCGGACGACCCGCGCCCACCGCGACCGCTGGAACCGGGGCCGGACCGAGCCGATCGCCGGGCGGAGGGCGGCCAGGGCCAGCCCCACCTGCAGGACGTTGCCGATCACCATGGCCGCGATGTAGGCGTCCACCCGACGCGAACCGCCGACGAACAGGGCCACGGTCACCAACAGCTGGGCGACCGTCCCCGCCGCGTCCACCGCCGCGGCCCGGGCCGTGAAACCGAAGGCGTTGATCGCCGCGTTCAGCAGGAAGGGGGCGAGGATGCTGCCGGCCAGGGCGCCGAAGAGGAGCTGCTCGGCGGCCGACAGGTGCACGTCGACCAGGGGGAGGAGGACCACGCCCAGGGCGACCGACAGGACGCCCACGGCGACGGTGAGGACGGCCGACAGGCCGAGGTAGTCGGCGGGATCCATCCGGCCGTCGAGCGCCACCAGGTGGATCCGGGAGGCCAGGTTCAGCCCCATGCTCCCGACGACGCTGATGAAGCCGGCCAGGGTGAGCAGGAGCACGACCACGCCCCGGCCGCTCGGGCCGAGCTGGCGGGCGGTGAGCAGGGCCACGCCCGCCGCCGCCCCGTTGGCGACGACCTTGCACACGACGATGCCCGAGGTCGTTCGCCAGATGCCCCCGATGGGGTTGGCCGAAGGCGCGGTGAGCCCGGGATCGGTCATCGGCGGGCATCACCGTAGGCGGCGAGAAGCTGGTCGACCCCCTTCTCCAGGTCGAAGTAGGCGAGGGCGGCGGCCCGGCACCGCGCCGCCGTCCCCGGGTCCTCGGACAACCGTTCGATCTCCGCCGCGGCGCGGTCGAGGCCGTCGTCGCTCCGGTCGTCGACCACCACACCGCAGTCGTGGTCGGCGACGACGCGGTCCATGTCGCCCAGGCCGGGGCTGACGACCACCGGGCGCCCGGCGGCCAGGAACTCGCCCAGCTTGGTCGGCGTCGCCGCCCGGTTGCTGACGTCCAGGTTCCGCATGCTCAGGCCGACGTGGTGGGCGCTCACCTCCGCAGGCATGTCCGCGGCATCGACCCACCCGGTGACGGCACCGACCTCCTCGAGCTCGGACCGCCACGGCCCGGGGTCGGGGGTCAGGACGGTGAGCGTCACCGGGCGACCGCCCCGGGCCCGGAGCCGGGCGACCAGCCGGACCATGCCGGCCACGTCGTAGACCGGGCTCAGCGTGCCGGCCAGGAGCAGGCGCAGGGGGTCGGTGGGCGGCGGTGGCGACAGCGCGAACCGGTCGAGATCGACACAGGTGGTGATGACCCGGCATTTGCCGGCCACCGCCTCGCCGTACCGCTCCCGCAGGATCTCGACGGCGGCCGCCGACAGGGTGATGATGCCCCGGCTGCGGTGGGCGGCGGCGTCCTCGACCTTGCGCATGGCCCGCTCCTGCGGCGACCCGGGGGCCAGCAGGCCGGCGGCGATCCGCTCCTCCCGCCACAGCGCCCGCATGTCCCAGAGCCAGCAGCGGCGCCCGGAGGCCATGCAGGACGCCGCGGCCAAGTCGCTGCGGGCGTGCACGAGGGGGGCGCCCCGGACGAGCGCCGCGCCCTGGGCCACCCGTCCCACACCGGCGGCCGCCCCGCCACCGCGAAAGGGATGCGGCCGCCACCGCACCCCCGCGGCCGCCAGCCGCTCGCCGACCTGGGGGTCGGGCGACTGCTTCTCGAACGAGTGCAGGGTCACGTCGACCCCCCGCTGGGCCAGGCGCACGACGTAGGGCACGACCTGCGACCGCCCGACTCCTTCCGACATCGAGTCGACGGTGAGATAGGTGAGCGGCGGGAGGTCCACCTCTGGGGTCAGCCGGCCACCCGTACCGTGGTCGAGGCGGTGGCGCTCACGTTGGCCGCGTTGTCGACGGCGACGGCGGCGACCGTGTGCTCGCCGGGGGCCAGGTGGGCATCGGCCAGGTGCAGGTCGTACGGCGCCCGGTCGGCGAAACCGTGGGGGACGCCGTCGACGAGGAACAGCACCCGGGCCACGCCCTCGCCGCTGTCGGCGGGCAGGGCGTGGACGGTAACCGACGCCTTCACCGTGGCGCCCTCCTTCAGGCCGATCCCGACGGTGGGCGGCTCCTGGTCCAGCGACGTCACCTGGCGCCGCTGGTTGTCGCTCTGGTCCACCCGCCCCGCCGGGTTCCCGGCGTCGACGAAGCAGCCGCTCTGGTTGCCCCACAGGTTGCCGGCCACCGACGCCCCGTTCGCGCTCCCGTCGACCCGGACGGTGCACACCCCGCCCCACACCCGGTTGTCCCGGATGGTCACGGGCGCCGTGGGCTGGTGGATGAGCACGCCCGCCCACCCGTAGTCGACGGGCCACCGCAGCATGTTGACCACGTTGTCGTCCACCGTGGCCGTCCCGGAGAAGACGCTGATCCCGGCGCCGGTGGCCAGGTTGTCG
>DATJHJ010000157.1:0-2098 GCA_035494015.1 Acidimicrobiales bacterium | reverse complement strand
GCCTGGTACTCGGACACCCAGCAGCGGAACAGCTTGTAGGACAGGACCAACTGGCCGGCCTCGTTGAAGATGTCGACGATGATGTCCTTGCGGAAGCTCCTGAGCGACATCGGGCTGTCGAGCGAGTGCACGAGCTGGGCCCAGGCCTCGAAGTCGGTGTCGTGGGTGAGGCCCCGCTCCAGGGTGACGGCGTCGAACTTGGACTTGCCCGGGCTCTTGCGCTCGTGCGACGGATCCCCGCCCTCGCGATGGGTCACGGCGTCGGTCGTCCGCTTGAGCGGGCTCATCTTCGACAGGCCGGCCACGTAGCGGCCGTCCCACTTCACCCGGAAGTTGAACGACTTGTACGGGTCGTGACGGGTGGAGTTGACGACGAACTGGGCCACCTCACGCCTCCAGGTTCGAGATCTGGGTGATGGTCACGATGACGAACTCCGCCGGCTTGAGCGGAGCGAAGCCGACCACGACGTTGACCCGTCCCAGGTCGATCTCGCTCTGGGGGTTCACCGTCGAGTCGCACACCACGAAGAAGCTGTCCGACTCGGCCCGCTTCTCGCTCTGCTGGAACGCCCCTTGCCGAAACAGCTCCCGCATGAAGGTGCCGACGGCCAGGCGCAGCTGGCCCCACAGGTCGGGGTCGTTCGGTTCGAAGACGGCGAACTGGGTGCCGAGGTACAGGCTGCTGGCGATGTAGTCGGTGAGCCGGCGGACCGGGACGTACTTGAACTCCGAACTGGCCGAGTCGTCGCCCTTGAGGGTCCGGGCGCCCCAGACCACCATGCCCGCGGACGGGAAGATCCGCAGCACGTTGACGCCCTTGGGGTTCAGGAGCCCTGAGACGTCGTCGCTGGTGACTACCGACAGGTCGCTCGCCCCCACCACGCCGGCCTCCAGGCCGGCCGGTGCCTTCCACACGCCGCGGGTGGCGTCGATGCGGGCCATGACGCCGGCGACCGCGCCCGACGGCGGCAGGTCGAGGCGGACGACGGCGCCGCCCCGGCCGGGCTCGGTGACGACGAGGCGGGGAAAGTAGACGGCCCCGTGCTCGCCCAGCGACGGCAGCCCGCCGAGGGCGGGCGGGTCCGTCGTCCAGTCCTTGGGGACGACTGGGTCGCGCGGCGTATCGACGAGCAGGAACGCCCGCTCCTGGCGGCAGTAGCCGAGGGCGGTGGTCAGCGCCTGGGTGTTGGCCGCGGTCTCGGCGATCGCCGGGTCGGTGGCCGGGACGTCGGGCAGGCACAGCAGGTTGAAGCGGGGGAACAGGAGGGCGGACAGGCTGTAGATGCCGCCGCTGCCACCGGCGGGCACGACCTCGGCCGCGGTCGCCACCCCGTTCGTCTGGGCCACGTCGCTCCCCCCCTGGACGCCGCCGCCCAGCCCGGAGACGCCGTCGACCGGGCGCAGCACGGCGGCGCCCGACACCTCGGTACCGCCCCACGTCAGCCCGAGGCCGAGTAGCTGTGACCCGTCGTTGACCGGCGCGGGCAGGACGGTGACCGACGTGTCGACGGCCACCGACCCGGTGGAGGTGATGACGAGGAAGTTGGTGCCGTCGAGGGTGGCCGCCGCTCCGATGCCCGCCGCGGTCAGTGCGGCGTTGATGCCATCGCGGATCCTGTCCCGGGCCGTCGTCGTCGGGGTCACGGTCAGGTCGACCGGGGGCCCGCCGTCCACCGCCAGCCGGAGCCCGAAGTTCGGCGTGGTCCCGACCACGTTGGCCGGGAGCGCGAGCTTGCTCCGGGAGGAACCCTTCACCGTCGGCGCCGCCGGCGTGCCGAGCGTGGCCGTCACCAGGGCCGACGACGCCAGCGCGGTGAGGACGTACCGCGTGCTCTTCGGGGCCATCGAGAGATCGGCGAACGTCTCCTGGCTCTGCAGGACGGACGCGCCCGTGCGCGGATCGGTGCCGAACAGCGACACCACAAGGTTGAACAGGTCGTTGGGGTTGCTGCTCGCCGTCGAGTCGACGGCGACCTGCATGCCCACCCCGCCCACCCGGTTGGCCCAGGTGCCCTCGCCCTGCGCGGTGAGCGTGAGGACGACCTCCGGGGTGGCATTCGAGAGGTCGGCGTCGGCGGCCACCGCCCCGGCGGCCGGC
>DATJHJ010000156.1:0-5029 GCA_035494015.1 Acidimicrobiales bacterium | reverse complement strand
CGAGCGGATCGTCTATGTCCGCACCCTCTTGTCCAAGGGCAAGGAAGCCACCGGGGGACGGGCCATCGAGCGTGTCGGTACCGGCCAATATCTTTGATCGCCTCGCCTCCAGAGGTTGCTCGGCGAGCTTGATCGTGCTCGGTCGGCCGGCGGAGCCGGCTCTCCCTCGCCGTCCTGCTTTGCCGCCAGCCGGGGAGGCCGCCTGGGGCGGCGTCGGCGGCCGGCGGCGATTGAACTGCAGGGGTCGTTCCTCTGTGAAGGGGTAGGGTCCCGCGGTGGCGATCCGGAAGGTCTGCGGCGTCGAGACCGAGTACGGGATCATCCTGCGCGGGGCCGAGTCCAACCCCATCACCGTCTCGTCCCTGCTGATCAACGCCTACGTGTCCCGGCTGGCCCGAGAGGCGGCCAACGGCGGCAAGGTGGGATGGGACTTCGAGGACGAGTCGCCCGGGCGTGACGCCCGGGGCTTCGCCCGGGAGGGCGCGATGGCGCCCGAGGTCGAAACCCACCTGGTCAATGCCGTGTTGACCAACGGCGCCCGGTACTACGTCGACCACGCCCACCCGGAGTACTCCTCGCCCGAGTGCTCCGACGCCATGGAGGCCGTCCTCTGGGACAAGGCCGGCGAGCGCATCCTGGCCCGCTCGATCGAGGCGGCCGGCGAGATGTTGCCGGTGGGCCAGGAGATCGTCGTCTACAAGAACAACTCCGACCGCAAGGGCAACTCCTACGGCTGCCACGAGAACTACCTGCTCGACCGGGCCCTGCCCTTCAGCCGGCTGGCCGCCCAGATCACGCCCCACTTCGTCTCCCGGCAGATCTACACCGGCGCCGGCAAGGTGGGCAGCGAGGCATCCGGCATCGGGCCGGACAAGGTTCCCTTCCAGCTCACCCAGCGGGCCGAGTTCTTCGAGGAGGAGGTCGGCCTCGAGACCACGCTGAAGCGGCCGCTGGTCAACACCCGTGACGAGCCCCACTCGGACTCGCAGAAGTACCGGCGGCTCCACGTCATCGTGGGCGACGCCAACCTGGCCGAGGTCTCCACCTTCCTCAAGGTCGGCGTCACCGCCCTCGTCCTGGCCATGATCGAAGACGACGAGCTGGCCGGGCTGGACCTGACCCTGGCCGCCCCGGTGCAGGCCCACCGGACGGTGTCGTACGACCTGTCGCTCTCCACCCCGCTGGAACTGAGCGGGGGCCGGCGCATGACCGCCCTGGAGATGCAGTGGGAGTTGTTCGACCGGGCCCGCAAGTACGCCGAGAGCCGGGGCCTGGAGGCGGTGGGCGAGGACGTCGGCCGGGACCTGCTCGAGCGGTGGGAGGCCGTCCTCCACGCCCTGGAGTCCGACCCGATGAGCCTGGCCGGCCAGCTGGACTGGGTGGCCAAGTACCAGATGGTCGGCGCCTACCGGGACCGCCACCACCTGTCCTGGAACGACCCCAAGCTGGCCGCCCTCGACCTGCAGTACCACGACGTACGCCCGGGCCGGTCGTTGTACGAGCGCTGCGGGCTCGAGCGGCTGCTGACGGAGGACGAAGTGGTGTCCGCCATCAGCAACCCGCCCACCACCACCCGGGCCTACTTCCGGGGCCGCTGCCTGCAGAAGTGGGCCGGCTCCATCGCCGCCGCCAACTGGGACTCCCTGGTCTTCGACCTGGGCACCGACCCGCTGCGGCGAGTTCCGATGATGGAACCGCTAAGAGGAACAGCGGCACACGTCGATAGGTTGTTACAAGAGTGTGAGACACCAGCGCAGCTACTCGAAGCGCTGGGGTCAACGTAGGAGGCAGCCAGACATGGCAGAACGAGAGCAAAAGAGGAAGCAGTCGACCACTCGCAGCGACGAGGTCGTCGAGGCTGTCCCCCCCACAACCAAGCAGGGCGACAAATTGAAGGCCGAGCTGGACGAGCTTTTGGACGAAATAGACGAAGTCCTCGAAGACAACGCCGAGGAATTCGTTCGGTCCTACGTACAAAAGGGTGGCCAATAGATCGTTTGTACAAGGGTTGACATAGCTTGCATGACGAATGCACGTTCGATAGAATGGACGCATGAAGCAATGCAAGAAGTGCGGCGTCCTGAAGGCACTTGAGGAGTACTACCGCTGTGCCGGGACGAAGGACGGCCACCGGAGCGACTGAAAGGTGTGCAATCTTGCGGCGAAGCATGCCCGGTACGTCGCCAATCCGGCTCCCGCCAAGGCTCGGGCGAGGCGGTGGCAGCAGGCGAATCCGGAGCGGGTGAACGAGTACTACAGAGCACGGCGGCTCGAGCCCGAAGTGAAGCGCCGGGAGCGCGCGGGGCACCTGAAACGCAAGTACGGCATGACCATTGAGCAGTACGACGCCATGTTGGAGGCGCAGGGCGGCGGGTGTTTCATTTGTGCCCGGCCGCCGCGGGAGGACATCTCCCTACACGTGGACCACGACCATTCCACGGGCAAGGTCCGAGGGATTCTGTGCTTCCGGTGCAACAACGCACTCGCCGATTTTCAGGAGGACGTGCGGCTGCTGGCTAAGGCGGCGAATTACCTGGACCGCCACGCCCACGCCGACGAGATCGGCCTGGCCCGGGAGCGGGCGCGCAGCCTGGTGCGGGGGTAGCGGGGTTGCCGGCGGGGGCGCGGCGGATCCTCGTCTACGGCGTCACGGGCGCGGGGAAGACGATGATGGCGGAGCGGATCAGCACCGCGACGGGGCTGCCGTGGCACTCGGTCGACGACCTGACCTGGGAGCCGGGCTGGGTGGAAGTGCCACAGGACGTGCAGCGGCACCGGATCGCAGAGATCTGCGACCGGGAGGAGTGGATCCTCGACACTGCCTACGGCAAGTGGATCGACATCCCCCTCCGTCGGGCCCAGCTCATCGTGGCCCTGGACTATCCCCGCTGGCTCTCGCTGCAACGGCTGGTCCGGCGGACCGTTCGTCGGGCCGTCCGCAGGACGCCGGCATGCAACGGGAACAGAGAATCGCTGCGGAATGCGTTCTCGAAGGACTCCATCGTGGCCTGGCACTTCCGGTCGTTCAGCCGGAAGCGGGCGCGGATGCGGCGGTGGGCCGCGGCACCACCGGGGCCGGCCGTGATCAGGTTTACCCACCCCAGGGAGGCGGAGGCGTGGCTCAGCGAGCTCGCCGGGTAGCGGCGACGGCCGCGTCGTAGTCGGGCTCGTCCATCTGGTCGTGGACGTACTGGGCGTGGACCAGCCGGCCGTCGGGGCCGATCACGAAGAGCGACCGCTGCAGGGCCCGCCACTCCTTGATGAGCACGCCGTAGTCCCGGCCGAAGTCCTCGCTGCGGTGCCCGGAGACGGCGGCGTGGGTGACGCCGGCGTCGGCGGTCCATCGAGCGAGGGCGAAGGGCAGGTCCATGCTGACCGTCAGCACAGTGGCGCCGGCGAACAGGCTGTCGACCTTGCGAGTCTGCACGTCGCACACCGGGGTGTCGACCGAGTTGACCACGTTGAGCACCACGACCGAGCCGGCAAGGTCGGCCAGGCGAACGGTGTCCATGGACGAGCCAGTGAAGTGGTCGAGGGCAAAGTCGGGGGCGGGGTCACCGGGCTGGAGCATTCGCCCGACCACGGTCAGGGACTGGCCCTCCTCCTCGGCCCCGCCGATCCGGTCGTCCACGGCCGCGGAGCATACCGGTGCGACTTGACTAGCCTCGCTCGGCGATGACCCTTCCGACCTTCGCCGCCGGCCAGGATCCCGGGCCCAGCTTCTCCGACCTGCTCCGTCGCGTGAACGGCGACCAGCCGCTGCTGACCAACACGGGCGAGGTCGAGATCACCCACGGCACGACCATCGTCGCCCTCCGCTACGCCGACGGGGTGATCATGGCCGGCGACCGGCGGGCCACCGAGGGCTACAGCATCGCGTCCCGCGCCCTCGACAAGGTCTTCCCCGCCGACGGGCACTCCGGGGTATCGATCGCCGGGGCCGCCGGCCCGGCCATCGAGATGGTGCGACTGTTCCAGACCGAGCTCGAGCACTACGAGAAGGTCGAGGGCGTCGCCCTGAGCCTGGAGGGCAAGGCCAACCAGCTCGGCGGCATGATCCGGCGCAACCTGCCCATGGCCATGCAGGGCCTGGCGGTCGTGCCGATCTACGCCGGCTACGACCTCCGGCGCCGCATCGGGCGCATCTTCAAGTACGACCTCACCGGCGGTCGCTACGAGGAGGCCGACTTCCACGCCACCGGGTCGGGTGGCCGCGATGCCCGCACGACCATCAAGCTGGGGTACCGGGAGGGGCTGGACCGGGCGGCGGCCATCCAGCTGGCGGTGGAGGGGCTGTACCAGGCGGCCGACGAGGACTCGGCTACCGGCGGGCCCGACGTGGTCCGGGGCATCTATCCCACGGTCGCCACCATCACCGCCGACGGGTTCGAACGGGTGGAGGACGCCGAGGTGGCCCAGCGCTTCGGCGAGCTGCTCCAGCGCAAGACCGACGAAGGGCACCCGAGATGAGCATGCCGTTCTACGTGGCGCCCGAGCAGGTCATGAAGGACCGGGCCGATTACGCCCGCAAGGGCATCGCCCGGGGGCGGAGCCTGGTCGCCCTCAGCTACGACCAGGGGATCCTCATCTGCGCGGAGAACCCGTCGCGGACCTTGCACAAGGTGTCCGAGATCTACGACCGGATCGCCTTCGCCGGGGTGGGCAAGTTCAGCGAGTTCGACTCGCTGCGCACCGCCGGGGTCCGCCACGCCGACGTCAAGGGCTACACCTACTCCCGGGAGGACGTGGACGCCCGCTCGCTGGCCAACGCCTACGCCCAGTCGCTGGGCAACGTCTTCACCCACGAGATGAAGCCGATGGAGGTCGAGATCCTGGTGGCCGAGGTCGGGGTCGACAAGGCCACCGACCAGCTGTTTCGCATCTCCTACGAGGGGACCATCGTCGACGAGGACGGCTCGACGGTCCTGGGCGGCGACGCCGACGCCGTCAGCGAGCGGTTGAAGGCCAACCTGCGCGACGACCTGGACATGGGCGGCGCCCTGCGGGCCGCGGTGAGCGCCCTCGCCGG